>JBHHXF010000368.1:0-4255 GCA_046756905.1 Anaerolineae bacterium
CAACATGACCTCAGGCTCTCCAGCGATAGGCAGATGGCAGAGGTTCTTCTCCTGGCGGAGTGGATGCTGCGAGGGGTGGCAGGGCTGCACGATGTTGCTGCTTGCTATGGGAGTGGTGGTACTGCTCACAGGATGCTTGACAGACTCCGAACTGCCAGCACCCACTGCTCACACGAGGGTGCGGCCGGCCCTGGCAACTGCACGCGGGCAAGATGGCCCCCTCCAGCCGCGCTCCACACCGGATACCGTCGTGACTCAGCAGCCAATTCCGTCGTCAACTCGAACTCCGATGGACATACCGCGACCTGACTCAACACGCGTTCACCTGCCATTCCTCATTTTCAGGCCCCCCGTGCGCGTTTACGTCCCCGTCATCGCCAACGCTCAGCCAACCCCCAGCCCTACGGCTCAGCCGGCCCCCACGCGCACACCCACCCCACCCTGGCCCCAGCCCCTGGAGAAGCCGGGCCGCAGCAAGCTAGGTTTGCACGTGGAGTGGAACAATTCCCCTGACATTATGGAGTTCATCCGCCGGACGAAGCCGGCGGTTGTCAAAGCAGCCGGCGACCTCGGTTATCTGACTGAGGTCAAAGCGGTTTCGCCCTCCACTGTGACTGTTGCGCGACTGGTCCAGAGTCAGCAGAATTTCGAGGGCGACCCGGTGCAGGCAGCGCGGGCCTACGTCGCGCGAAACCTGCGGGAATACCAGCTCAATCCGGCGGTGGATTACTGGGAGGGGTGGAATGAACCGGATGTACTTGGCCGGCTCGACTGGTACGCCGCCTTCGAGGCCGAGCGCGCGCGAGTAATGGCTACACACGGTTTTCATGTGGCCGTTGGCGGTTTCTCATCCGGCGTGCCGGAATGGGAGGACTTCGCCGCCTTTCTGCCGGCCATCGAGGCCGCGCAGCAGTACGGCGGCATCTTCAACCTGCATGAATATGACGCTCCGACGTTGGAGCGCTCGCTGGGCGCCGGCCTGCCCGGTCGTCCAGCCCACCCGGACCGTGGCGCTTTGATGCTGCGTTACCGCTGGTGGTACGAGGATTTCCTGAAGCCGCGCGGACTGGCGGTGCCCTTGGTGATCTCCGAGGCCGGCATTGATGGCGCCATGGGCAATCGACCAGGGCCGGCAGGGCGTGGTTGGCGAGATTTCACCGGCTACTGGGCCGCCCAGGGGCTGGGCGACGATGGCGTCCGGGCCTACATCCGGCAGTTAGCCTGGTACGATAGTCAAGTTCAGCAGGATGACTACGTCATCGGCTTCGCCGTATTCACCGCCGGCGTTATTACCGACCGATGGGAGTCGTTCGACATCACGGATATTCTACGCAATCTGGCAATCTACGTTGCTGAGCAGCGATGATTAAACTTCGATCTTCTCGATTCAAGCTATTCCTGTTGGCCGGCATTGTCTTGATCGCAGCCTTTCTTCGGCTGTACAGAATCGACAGTCTGCCGCCCGGCGATGGCTACGATCCTGCTTACTACGGGCTGGACGCGCTGTCCATCCTTCGCGGAGCGCGGCCCATCTTCCTTCCGGAAAACTACGGGCGAGAGCCTCTGTTTAGCTATCTGGTGGCCGCCTTCTTCGCTCTATTCGGCGTGAGTCCCAAAGCCATCTATCTGGCATCGGCCACTGTCGGCATCCTCACTATCCCGGCCGTCTACCTGATGGCAGAGGAGATGTTCGCCGGCGAGGGCGACATCCTGGCGCAGTTCGGCGGGCTGGTGGCTGCGCTCGCGACGGCGATCTCCTACTGGCACCTCAACTGGAGCCGGCTCGGTGTGCGCGCCATTCTGGTGCCGTTCTTCCTGGTGCTGACCCTGTACTGTCTCTGGCGCGGCCTGCGCACAGGTAGCCGTATGGCTTTCTTGGGCAGTGGACTTTTCTTGGGTCTCGGTATGTACACATATCAGGCGTTCAGGGCGCTTCCTCTGCTCGTTGTGCTCGCTTTCGTGTACGTGGCCGTTTATCGCAGAGCCAGAAACCAGGTTTCTCTGGAGAAACCTGGTTTCTACCTGGTGAACCTGGGCCTGGTCGTCGTTGTGTCTCTCATCGTTTTTGCTCCAATGGGATACTACTTCCTGACGCATCCTGGCAGCTTCTTCCAGCGCATCGAACAGACCATTGTAGTTGGACCTACACAACGAGTGACGAGTGATGCACCCCATGGCCTGACTGAACAGGTGAAGGACGCGCTGTTGATGTTCAATTTCCACGGCGATGAGTGGCCTATAACCAACCTGCCAGGCCGGCCGGCGCTCGGCCCGTTCCTATCCGTTGCATTTTTGTTGGGCATTGGAGTGAGCCTGCGTAGGATCCGGGAACCGCTTTACCTTTTCTTGCTGACGTGGTTGGTTGTGATGACCGTGCCGGCCTTTCTGGCTCAATACGGACCCGCGGCAAAGCGGGCGATTGGCACACTGCCGGCAGCGGTCATGCTGGTGGCCCTCGGCACGCTCGTGGCGTGGGACTGGGTGCGGCGCTGGGCGGCCGGTCGCTCGGCCGCCTGGGCCAGGACATTGCCGGCAGCGGCGGCGATTCTCATCGGGGCCGGCTTTGTCTACACCGGAGTCGCGACCTACTGCGATTACTTCATCGTGTGGGGTCAGAATCCTGACCTGTTCACCCATTTCGAGGCCGGCGAGAGCGCAATCGGCAAGTACGTGGGCCAACTGCCGGCCCTGGAACAGGTCTACATCTCGCCGGTTCCGCCGAATCACCCCAGTGTGGTCTTCAATTCGCAGGAGCGCGAGGGACTCAAGGGCTACAACGGTCGGGTGTGTGTCGTCGCCCCCGAACGCACGGCGCATGACACCATGTGGGTAATCGTGCCGCGCGATGACAAGAACAGCCTGGATCTCCTGGCGCGATACTATCCCCAAGGCGGGATCGTGGGCAAGGGACCACTGCACTACAATGAGCCGTTCTTTCTGGCCTACGAAGTGGCCGCCGGCATCGAAGCCCATGTGGAACCCGCCCATCCCTTGCGAGCCGACTTCGACAACCAGATTCAGCTCCTGGGCTACGATCTGGCTTCTTTCACCTACCGGCCAGGGGACACGCTCCAGTTGTTCCTGTACTACCGCCGTCTGGGCCAAATCGAGAAAGACTACACGGTATCAACCCAGTTGCTGGGGCCGCACAATCCGGCCACCAACGGCCCTCTGTGGGCCCAGGACGACAGCGAACCGTGCCGGCGCTTCTACCCGACTTCAACCTGGGACGAAGGAGAGGTTGTGCGGGATCAGTACACCATCCCCATTCCAGCCGAGACACCGCCGGGGGACTATCAACTCATCATGGGATTATACGACTGGCAGACGCTGGAACGCCTGCCAGTGCTGGACGCTGCCGGCCAGGTTGTCGCCGACAACGTGATTCTGGGCCAGGTCCACGTCACAGAACACGAGTAGAGTTTTATGCTTGGGATCTCGACGAAAAGGCGGACTACTGGGCGATTGCGCCGGGCTGTCATGACGATGAAAGAGGCGGCCGATCTGACCAGAACCTGGGTTCTTGTGTTGATGCTGGTCGTTTCCTGCCTGGCCTTTGCCTTACGCGTCCACCGATTGGAAGACAAGAACATCTGGTGGGACGAAGGTTCTTCCGCCTGGCAGGCCACCCAGGATCTGGCGACCATCACACTCTATCAGGCAAGAGACCAACATCCGCCCCTTTACTACTAGACCCTGCACCTGTGGAGTCGCGCGGGCGGCCACTCTACCTTTGCCCTGCGCTTTCTTTCCACTGCGTTCGGGACGCTGTGCATTCCCCTGGCCTATGCGTTGGGGAGATCAGTGGCTGGCCAGCCCATCGGCTTGCTAGCTGCGCTGTTCGTGGCGATGGCGCGCTTCCACGTCTGGTGGTCGCAGGAACTGAAAATGTACGCAATGGTTAGTTTCCTGTCCATGGCCTCAACCTACCTACTGGTTTTGATTCTCCGCCAAGTCGGGGTGCTCTATCCTCCGCTCCCGAAGCCCCCAGCGGGAAACCGCTCCGCTGTGGGTTCTTCAGTTGTGCGGGCCGGCCCTTTCCTCTGGCTTATCTATACTGCTGTGACCGCCCTTGCGCTGTACGCCCACTACCTTGCCCTGCCGATTGTCGTGAGCCAGAATCTCTTTCTGTTCATCGTGCTCGTGGCACGGGTGCAGGATCGAGGGCGACGTCGCGCCTTGTTTGTCAGATGGTCGCTAAGCCAACTGGCACTGGCCGCACTTTTCGCATTCTGGTTTCTGTTGCATCAACAAC
>JBHHXF010000369.1:0-4253 GCA_046756905.1 Anaerolineae bacterium
AGCAAGCAGATGAGATACGCCGGCAGAATGAAGCTCGATTTGATCCAGAGGGCGTGCGGGACCGTCTGTTAGCCCGTCGGGCAGGGACTCATGATTCGGTTGGCGGCTGACGAGGATTTCAACAGCAATATTGTGCGCGGCGTGCTGCGCCGGAAGCCCGACTTGGACATCGTCCGAATTCAAGACGCGAGTCTTTCCGGTTCAGATGACCCGACAGTCCTCGACTGGTGCGCACGTGAGGGACGGGTCCTGCTAACACATGATGTCTCGACGATGACACGGTATGCCTATGAACGCGTTGAGGCAGGCCAATCCATGCCAGAGGTATTTGAAGTCCGTCAGACCCTTCCAATCGGCCGTACCATCGAGGACATCCTTCTGCTGGCGGAATGCAGCTTCGAGGGTGAGTGGGAAGGCCAGGTGCGCTACCTGCCATTGTAGCCGGCCTTTTCCTTGACTGTCCATAGAGCCGAGGACGATTTGAGGTTGGCCAACAGGGAGGGGTAAGTCGTGGAAACTTCCAATTTAAACGTCGTAACTGGCGCCTTCAGCTACACCGGCAAATACATCACCCGCCGGCTTCTCTCCATGGGCAAGCGCATCAAGACCCTCACCGGCCACCCCAACCGTCCCAGCCCGTTTGGTGAGCAGGTGAGCGTGGCTCCGTTCAACTTCGACAAACCCGCCGAGTTGGCTAAATCGCTCGTGGGAGTGTCTACCCTGTACAATACTTACTGGGTCCGCTTCGGCTATGAGCAGACGACTTTCTATCACGCCGTTCGGAACACGCTGACGCTGTTCAGAGCAGCCCAAGAGGCAAGTGTACGCAGGATTGTCCACATAAGCATCACAAACCCGGATGAGAACTCTCCGCTACCGTATTTCAAGGGCAAGGCGGTCCTGGAAACCGCGTTGCAGGAATCCGGCCTGTCCTTCGCTATAATCCGGCCTACCGTCCTGTTCGGAGGAGATGGCATCCTTATCAATAATATCGCCTGGTTTCTGCGGAAATTCCCTCTCTTCGCCGTTCCGGGTTCTGGCGAATACAGACTCCAACCTGTCCATGTTGAAGACCTGGCGCACCTCGCCGTTGAGGCCGGCTACCAAAACGCGAACATCGTCATGGATGCAGTTGGCCCGGAGACATATACCTACGCGGATCTGGTCAGGCTCATCGCGCAGACTCTTGGAAGCAGAGCCAGAATCATTCACGCGCCGGCGGCGGTTACCCTTCGCCTGGCCAAGATTCTCGGCTTCATCCTGCGCGACGTAGTGTTGACACGAGAAGAAATCGACGGTCTGATGGCCGGCTTGCTGGTGTCAGATGATCCGCCAACCGGAGAAACGCGCTTCAGCGTTTGGCTGAAGCAGAACGCCGACACACTTGGACGGCGCTATGCTTCCGAGGTGGACCGTCACTATCGGTGATAGATGGGGGTGCCGAGCAACAACTGTCCTGGAGGTCTATCGAAATGTTCAGAGTATCACAGGCGTGGAAGAGCGCTTATCCTGGCGCGGCCGTCGGGGTATTGGCAATGCACAACGTCATAAACCCGAAGCGCGCCCCGGCACTTGACAAGCAGAAGAAAGAACTGGAGGATAATTTGCGTTCCCGCTTCTCAGACGCCGATCGAGCCACCCTGAAGGCCCTTGCGCCTATCCAGGCCTACGACGCCTACTACAAGCGTTTCAAGAAAACCTATCATGTCCTGCTTCAGCTCGAGTCAGTCGCCCTAAAAGGCAAGTCGATTCCCCGCGTAGCAGCGCTTGTTGAAGCGATGTTTATGGCGGAGCTTAGAAACCTGCTTCTAACAGCCGGCCATGATCTTGGGACCATACAGCAGCCTCTGCGATTAGACGTGTCCGATGGCAGTGAACGCTACGTCCGACTCAACGGTCAAGAACAAGTGCTGAAGCCGGGCGACATGATGATAGCCGATAACCAGGGCGTCATCTCGAGTGTCCTCTATGGGCCAGATCGTCGAACGCGAATCACGTCTGACACTCGGCAGGTCTTATTCACAGTCTACGCGCCGGCCGGCATCGGGGAACAGGTCGTGTACCAACACCTGCAGGACCTCCAGGGAAATGTCATGCTCATCGAGCCAGAGGCCGTGGTCGAGTTGTTGGAAGTGTATGGTACGGCGTAGTTCTGAGACGCTGCCCACTTACTGAGCTTCTACCGCCAATACACCAACTCGCTGGAAGGCAGTGCCGGCCATGTTCTGACCAGTTGCCATCACGACGATTGTGTACAATCCAGCCTCCATCGGTGTCCACGAACTGCCGTAGACACCATCGCCCGCCTTTCCATCCCCGTGTGCTCCATCGTCAGACATTGGCGTCTCGCTGACCTCATTGCCGCGCGCATCACGAACTTTGGCAATGGCTGTTACAGTCTGCTGGGCCACGGGACCACTCAGGGTTGCGCGTATCGGGACAGATTTGCCCGCCGCGACCACGGGGGAATCCGTCTCCGTACCCATGCGGAGGTCGCTTTGCAGAAAAGCCGCCACAGCGTAGAATGCGCCCTCTGTTTTCGCGCCGGCTCGTGGCGCAACAACCAACTGCCACTGGCCGGCCTTAGGTTTCTCGATTTTGAACCCCTGAGTCGCCGTCGTCCCGCGACCTTCCCCCTCCGCCGTCGAGACGTCGGGCGCTGATTTCGCCGTTTCCAGCGTGATCGACTGGCCGGTGTTGGTGAGGATCGACATCTCCACGTCCTGTCCCGGCGCGTAGAGTATGAAACTGGCCGCCTCTGCCTCGTCCACCGTGACGCTTACCGCCGTTGGGCGGCCGGCTGACAGGGTTCCGCTGTCCACCAGGCTGACCTGAAGGCCGGCGGTGTCTGTGGGCGCGACAGCCGGCGCCGCAGGTAGGGGAATCGGATATTCGTCGGGGCTGCGGGACAGGCTCTGCAGGACAGTCGCGAATACCTCCGGCGAGTTAGTCTGCTCGCCGTGGCGCACTGGCATTATCTCGGCCTGCACCGGGATAGCGCCGGCCGCACTGCCGACGGACACGAAAACGTCTGTGGGAACCGGGGTACACACAAGTGCCGCGAAGTCATGCACCGGATCGCCGGCCAGCACGAAAAACGGCACCCCTCGCGGGTCCCCCGATTCCCGGTTGAACAGGTGCTGGACATATGATGGAGTCAGTTGGGTCGTTGCCGGTGAATACAAACCGAGTGTGGCCGGCGGGATGGCGCAGGACGTGCCGGCGTTGGGCGTGCCAATCATGTACAGTTGGTTCACCGCCGGCGCCGTCGGCAAGCCCTGGCGCTCGACCTGCGGCATGAGATGGCTGATGTAGTAGCGGGAGATCAGCCCGCCCATGCTGTGCGCCACCAGATCGACGCGCTCAGCGCCGGTAGCCTGTCGGACCGCCTCGACGTAGCGAGCCACGATCTCGGCGTTTTCGGCGATGGATTTGGCGGGCCGGCGCGGTTGGGTGAAATCGCCCGTGTTCATTGGTTCGATGTCGAACTGATCGTCGCCCACGGCGTAGCCGGCGATGCCCCACGTCGCCAGAAATCCACCGGGGCCGGTCCACACCGACCAGGTGGCGGCGCTGGACGTGAAGCCGTGCACGAGTACCACAGGTTTGGGCTGAACCGGCACCTCGACAGACGCCGTCAGCCCGTGTCCCGCGAGCATGGCGTAGATGGTGCGTCGCCCGACGGGTATATGATCTTCCCAGGCCCAGCCATCGGCGGCGGTTCGAGTGGTGCACGAGGCTTTCTGTCCAGGCTCCACGTCGATCTGGCAGTCGGCAACGGGGGTATCGCCGGCGTAAGACGGGATCAGGCTGAATGAGACGATGCCGGCAATTGCTGCCTGCGTGGAGTTTAGAACCTGCGCCGTAAGCGTGATCGCATTCCCATCCATGATGGCGTCCAGGGGGGCGCCGGCTGGGCTGGTCACATCCACTGTGAGCGTGACATCACCACGTTCCGGCGTTGCCGTCGGCGGGTTAGCGGTCTCGGACGGTGGTGACGGGATAGTTGTCGGCCGTTGTGCTACCGGCGTGGCTTGGGCCGGTGTTGGAGGTAGCGATGCCGGTGCCCGGCCGCCTGCCACATTTAGGCCCACGATGTCCATCAGCGGCTCAAAGCTGATGGAGACCGGCATGCTATCAAGTCCGGGACCACGAGCCACCAAGACCAGGAACACGGCACCGATCAGGAGCAACGTGAAAAAGCATCCGAACAGCCGGCGCATCAGACACATCCCTTCTCGCCCGGCGAATGA
>JBHHXF010000370.1:0-4241 GCA_046756905.1 Anaerolineae bacterium
GTCCTGAGGTCCCTCCCGAGCCTGTCGAGGGGCCTGTCGAAGGGGTGATTTCAATCATCGGCGGGCCAGCCGGGAGAGCGTTCCCCCAAGTAGTAGTACATACGCCCTTGCAGTACGAAACACGTTTCACGGCTGGCGAACTTCCGACTCCACCGTCAGGGTACCGCTTTTCTCGAATTCCAACACCACCGTGAACCGGTCGCCGGCCTTCAAGTCCCGTTTCAGACCGATGAGCATGATGTGGGCGCCGCCAGGCTCGAAAACGACGCGGCTCCTGGCCGGCACCTCAACGCCGCCGGCGATGGGCTGCATCTGCATCACATCGCCCTCCATTTTCGTCCGATGCAATTCCACCGCTTCAGCAATATCGCTCCTGGCGCCGGTCAGGCGGTCCGGTTGCCGGCCCTGGTTTTCCAGCGTGAGATAGACGACACCGGTACCGCCGGCCGGCGCTGGTCGCGACCAGACATCCCTGGCGCGAAGACTAGGGCCAGCCGGCCCCTGAACCCCACAAGCAGCCAGCACCCCAATGACGAAGACGCAAGACGCAAGACGCGAGACGTGGCGCATCCCGTCATCCCCTCAGCAACTCGCGAATATCGTGTACAATGTCGTCCGGCGGCGTCCCAAAACTATAACTCAACCGCCAACGCCCTTGAGGGTCGACGATGAAAGCCGAGGAACTGTGGTTGACCAGGTAGTCGAGGGCGCTGCCCGATGCCTCAGCCTTCTCGTGGTAGATGCTGTAGGCGGTGTAGACGGGGGCCAACTCTTCGGAGGTTCCCGTCAGTCCGATGAAGTCGCCGTTGAACATGGACAGGTGTTGCTGCAACCGCGCCGGCGTGTCCCGCTCCGGATCAACGGTGATGAAGACAAAGCGTACGCGCTCTGCGTCGTCGCCCAGGGCGTCGTGGACCTGCTTCCAGCGGGCCAGGGTGGTGGGGCACACATCCGGGCAGTGGGTATAGCCGAAAAAGAGCAGCACGACCTGGCTTCGCTGGTCGCTGAGGCGGAAGGCATTGCCGTGCTGGTCGGTCAGCGTGAAATCGGTGGCCGGCGGCGGGGGATTCAACTCTGTGCCCCGAAATGAGGGGGCGGAGCGCCCACAACTCGCGAGGCCCAGGAGAGCCACCAGAACGATGGCCAGACCAATCCCCTTGATCGCCGGAGGTCTCCCGACCGAGGCGAATCGGGCTAGGTCAGGCGACCTTCGCCCATCATAGAAAGAGATGGCCAGACCAATGACTCTGTTCACTCTGTGCTAGAGAACTCGCAAGCCGGCATCCACGCAGATGGCCAGCAGAACGAGCGCCAGGTAGAGGTTAGAAGCATGGAACACACGCCAGGCACGCCGGCTAGACGGCCGAACCAGCAGCCGCCATCCCTCGCCAACCAGATACACAGTCCCGACGGCCACGGGCGCCAGGAACATCAGCCCCAGCGCCGGGTGCAGACCCAGAGCCAGCCCGATCAGTCCGGTGGCCACGCCATGCACCAGGCTCCAGAAAGCCGAGCGGCGCGCGGTTGTGGTCACAGGCAGCATGGGCACGCCGGCCCGCTGGTAGTCCTCTCGATACACCAGAGCCAGGCTCCAGAAATGGATAGGCGTCCAGAAGAAGACCAACAGCGCCAGCGCCAGCACCCCCGGATCGGTCCAGTCGCCGGCGGCGGCGCCACCACTCAGCACCGCGAAACTGCCGGCTGCCCCGCCGATGACGATATTCAGGCTGGTCCGTGGCTTGAGCCAGATGGTGTAGACGCCCACGTAGATGAAGGCGCCTCCAATCAGGAAGAAGGCCAGCGCGGGATTCGCGGGCAGTACTGCCACGACAGGTGTGATGACCAGGAACGTCGCAATCACCGCCACCCATCCGGGCCGGCTGATCGCCCCACTCACCAGTGGACGATGTCGGGTGCGCCCCATGCGAGAATCGGCCTCGCGCTCCAGGTACTGGTTGAGGGCGGAAGCGCCGGCTGCGGTCAACCCCCCGGCGATCAGCAGCAGGCGGACGACGGCGGAGCCCGGCCAGCCGCCGGTACCCAGAAAGGCGCCGGCCACAGCGGCCGCCAGCAGCAACACGACAATTCGCAGTTTGAACAGCACAACCAGGGTGCGGAGCGCGCTGCCGGCTGACGAGCGGGGTCTTGTGTAGGTTGAAGCTTTCGGCGTCGTTGGTTCAGCAATCATGTATGATCCTCACATTTCAGGTATGCGGTGTTAGAGGACACCTTCCGAGCCGGCAATGGCGGGACGTCGGCGTGCTGCTGGAACGGGCTGCCGCACGTAGCCGAGGCTCCACAGCAAGACCATCACGGCCCAGATGCCGGCGGCAACCGTCAGGTGTAGCACACGCGTCCACATGGGCAGCCGCAGCAATACGTTGGCGATACCCAGCCCGAATTGAGCGGCGAGCAGCACACCCAGCCCATAAGCGATCCGGGCCAGCCCAGGACGCTCGCGGCTCCTGAGCAGCCAGATGATGGTCACGAGCACCAGGAAAGCCACGGCGAAAGCAGAATATCGATGGAGCATCTGGATATCTATCAGGCGACGCATGGCCGGCGCGCTGGAACCGCAGTTCGGGAACGATGGGCAGGCCAGAGACGCGCCACTGCGGGTCACGTAGGAGCCGGTGAGCAGTAGCAGATATGTAGCGAAAGCCGTCAGGGACACCAGGCTTCCAAAGCGCCGCTTAGTGAACATCTCCTGTGTTATGCCCCGAAGTGACTGGAGCGCAGGCAGCGTGCGGCCCACAACCACCGCCAGCATCCCGACGATCAGCATGGCCACGCCGGTGTGAACCCAGCCGGTGGCCGGCGGGATCTCGAAGATCACGTGCAGACCACCGAGGGATACCTGAACGACCAGCACCACGCCAGCCAGCACCGCCGGCCTGAACACGCCCGGCTCGCGGCGGAAACCGCGCCAGGCCAGCAGAGCCAGCAGCACAATCTGGGCACTCGTCAGGCCGCCCAGCAGCCGATGGGTGAACTCCACCCACGCCCCGGTCAGGGCCGGCGGGATGACACGGCCGTAGCAGAGGGGCCAGTCGGGACAGCCCAGGCCATTGCCCGTGACGCGCACGATGCTGCCCATGGCGATCAGCACAATCGTCGTGATCAATGCTGAAAGCGCCAGACCGGGCAACAGCCGGCGCACGGATAGTTTGGATGTTTGTGGTAGGGTTGAAATGGTCAATGTAGTCTCCTTGCTCTTCAACGGATTGCGTATTGCGTACTGCGTACTGCGTATTGCGTACAACTGATACGCAGTACGCAATACTTACGGCATCACATGTTTCAACGAACGCCTGTCACCGCTCACTTCGCGGCTCGTCCTCTTTTCTTCCCAGTCCAGCAGGCACGCTATCAGAATGATTGCCGTCAGGACGTACATCATGCCGCCTGGAATCCACATGATCGCGCCACCCAGCTCCTGATCTTGGAGCACCGACAGGCCCCACAGTCGGGGCACGGTCTCGTAGTAGGTGTATAGCACGCGGTTCGTCAGAGAGATGCTCACTGCTAACACCTCGTTCTGCGCCAATGCGGCCAGCACATAACCGATGCGCATGCCGAAGCCTGAAAAGCCATGAATGTGAGGCGCGGCGCCGACCACGTGCCACCAAAACAACAGGGCCGTCCCAAAGAAGGTAATGTGCTCCAGGTCGTGGATCGGCTCGTAGCGCAGAGCGGCGTCGTAGGCTGTGGGTGCGTGCCACAGCCACAGGGTGCCGACGTAGAGCACCCAGGCCACCCACGGGGCAGTCAGGCGGTGCACCGCCCGGCGGAACGGGGACCTGCGGGTGAAAAGCCCGCCTATGGCCCGGCGGAGGCCGGCCGGCATCCCCCACAGCGCGATGGGAAATGGGTTGCCTAGCAAGAGCAGCGGCGGCGCAATCATCATCAGCAACTCATGCTGCACCATGTGCATGCTGAACAGCAGCGACTGCAGAGTGTCAATCGGAGACAGCAGGGCAAGCGCCAGCACTGCCAGACCGCCCAGATAGGCCGCCAATCGCCAGCCACTGGCCAGACGGTGGTGTCCCTGCCGGCGCAGCCGCCACCAGCCCAGGCCGTAGGCGCCGGCCAGTAGGAGCAGCATCAGCACGACTGCCGGCGGCCAGTTCCAGTTACGCCACACGTCATGCAGCCCCACCCCCTCACCTTCGTGGAGCGGGTGGGGGGCCGTGTGGCGCACTGCGCCGGCCAGCAGCCAGACCTTCAGAAGTAGATTCATC
>JBHHXF010000371.1:0-4240 GCA_046756905.1 Anaerolineae bacterium
AAGTCGCCACTACGGGTTGTCGAACAGGTGGCAGCGTGCCACATGCCCCACTCCGGTCTCTACCATCACCGGATCCACTTGTCTGCACACTTCCATAACGTACGGACAGCGCGTGTGGAAGCTGCAACCCGGCGGAACGTTGACCGGGCTCGGAATTTCGCCGGTGGATACGACCTTTTCGGGCCTGGCTGCTTCCTCCTCCTCCGAAACCACGGGGATGGAAGAGAGCAGCATCTGGGTGTACGGGTGCTGCGGGTTCTGGAAGAACTCGCCGGCCTCGGCCACCTCGCAAATCTTGCCCAGATACATGATGGCAACGCGTGAGGCGACATTGCGCATCAGGCTCAGGTCGTGGGTGATGAACAGGTAGGACAGATCGAACTCGCGCTGTAGTCTGATCAGCAGGTTGATGATCTTGCCCTGCACCGAGACGTCCAGCGCGGAGGTCGGCTCGTCCAGAATCACGACCGACGGGTTGGTCGCCAGCGATCTGGCGATGGCGACAATCTGCTTCTCGCCCCCGCTCAACATCTGCGGATACTTGTGCATGTACTCCGGCGGCAAGTCCACAAGGTCCAGCAGACGCACAAGCTCTTGCAGGCGGTCTTTGTCCGGCTGGTGGATGCGCAGCGGCAGTTCCAGAATATCTTTGATGGTGCGGCGCGGGTTCAGCGATGAGCCGGGGTCCTGGAATACGATTTGTATTTCCTTCTTGTGGGCCAGCGACCGCTCGCGGCCATTGGCGAACAGGTCTTGGCCGCGAAAGTACACGGTTCCCGCCGTGGGTTGATACATGCCCACCGTGATGTAGGCCACGGTGCTCTTGCCCGAACCGGATTCGCCAACCAGGCCAAAGGTCTCGCCCTTGTTCACGCTGAAGGACACCCCATCGACTGCTTTGACCGTGATCGGCTCACGATTGATCAGGCCGCGATGGTCGATGATGAAGTGCTTTTTCAGGTCCTTGACAGTCAAGATGTCGTCGGTCATGACGCGACTGTTTCCCCCTTGTACTCATCGACGTCCGGGGCGTACAGGAAACAGGCCACCTCGTGATCCGCGTCGGCATTGAAGAAGGGGGGTTTCTGGCGCTGGCAGATGTCCATCGCGTGTGGGCAGCGGGTGTGGAAGCGGCACCCAGAGGGTGGGTTCAGATAGCTGGGAATGCGGCCGGGAATGCCGGTGGTAATACCGCCCCCGGTCAACCTGGGCACGGCCTCCATCAGGCCCTGGGTGTATGGGTGGAGCGGGTTCGCGAACAGCTTTGGGGTGGGTGCCACCTCCACCATATTGCCGGCATACATCACGTACACGCGGTCGGTCATCTGGCGTACCACGCCCAATGTGTGGGTGATGAGGATGACGGAAGTGCCCTTCTTCTCTACCAGGTCGTGCAACAGCCGCAGAACCTGGTCCTGAATGGTGACATCCAGCGAAGTCCCCGGCTCATCGGCGATGAGCAACTCCGGGTCGGTTGCCAGTGCCATGCCAATGCACACGCGCTGGCGCATGCCACCACTGAGTTGGATGGGGTAGCTGTCTAGCAAGCGTTCCGGGTCTGCCAGCGCTACCTCTTTCAAGGGGGCAATGGCTTTCTGACGGATGTCATGCCGCGAGAGGCTTCTGTTGGCCGGCGAGGCGTGTTGGATGACCGGGATCAACTGCTGGCCGATGGTGAAGACCGGGTTCAGGGCAGCGGTTGGGTCCTGGAAGATCATCGAGATGCCGCTGCCCCGCACCTTGCGCAGTTCTCCGTCTCGCATCTTGAGCAGGTTTTCGCCCTTGAAGAAGATTTCGCCGTCCGTGATGCGCGCCGGCGGCATGGGTAGGATGCGCAGGATAGCCTTCATGGTGGTGGTCTTGCCACAACCCGTTTCGCCCACCAGTCCCACCTTCTCGCCGGCATCTACTCTGAAGTTGACGCCGTCCAAGACCTTCAGGATGCCGCCGTAGACCTTGAACTGAACGCGCAGGTCCTTGATCTCTAGCAGAGGAGATAGGGTCACATCAGACCTCCTCGGCGGCAAACAGGTCGCGCATACCGTCGCCCAGCAGGTTGAAGCTGAGCACCACGACAACGATTGCCAGCGCGGGGAAGAGCGAGATCCACCACTGGTCGGGCAGGTACTTGGCGCCGGCGGCCACCATAGTCCCCAGGCCGGGCTTGGGCGGCTGCACGCCCAACCCGACAAAGCTGAGCGAGGAGCCGATGATGATTACCCAGCCCATGTCCAGGCTCATTTTGGTGAAGACGGGCGAGAGGCAGTTGGGCAGGATCTCGCGGAACAGAATATGGGCTGTGCCGGCGCCGGCGACCTCGGCTGAACTGACGAAGAATTCGTTGCGCAGCGCGCTCGCCAGGCCGTAGACCAGGCGCGTGTACCACGGCCACCACATCAGCGAGACGGCAACCATCGAGTGAGACAGGTTAGGCTCCAGCACCGAGGCGATGGCCAGCGCCAGGATCAGAGGCGGCACAGCCAGGAAGATATCGGTGATACGCATGATAACGGTGTCAATCCAGGTTCCCTGGAAATAGCCGGCCATCAACCCCAGTAGCACGCCGGGCGGCACGACCAGCCCCAGCACCACCAGGCCCATGGTCACAGAAAAGCGGTAGCCGAAGATCGTCCGGCTGAGAATGTCGCGGCCGATCTCGTCCGTGCCGAAGGGATGCTCCCAGCTTGGGGGCCGGCTGGCGTTGGCGAAGTCGGTGAACGGTTTCTGGGCATGTTCTGGGTACGGTGTTACGAAGGGGGCAAACACGGCCAACAACACGATCAGCAAAACCGTCGTGCCACCGATTACGGATAGCGGGTTGCGCGAGAACTTGTACCAGGCGCGCCCCAGGTTCTCCCGTCGGTTTTCACGCCGCAGCTTCTCCAACTGGTGGATTGTTGTGGTCGGAGTTAACTCTCCGGTGTGTTGGGCCACGGTTAATCGCTCCTGGCCCCACGCAGTCGTATCCTGGGGTCGAGTTGGGCGACGATGAGGTCTACCAGAATGTTGACCACAATGAAAACCACACCCAGCATCAGAATGACGCCAGAAATGGCGTTCAAGTCCTTGCGCAAGATGGCGTTCATCCCGTAGCGTGACAGGCCCGGCCAGACGAAAATGAGCTCGACCAGGAAAGCGTTGCTGAGCGTGCCGGCGAAGTCAAGACCCAGGATGGATACGGTGGGGATCAGGGAGGGCTTAAGCAGGAAGCGTCCCATGATAGTCCGTTCCGGGATGCCAAGGGCTCGCTCGGCAGCGACGTAGTCCTTCGTCAGATTCTCGGACATGCTGGCGCGCGTGATGCGCGCCTCCTGCGCCATAGAGCCCATCGCCAGGGCAAGGGCGGGCAGGATGAGGTGTTTTAGTGCATCGAGGAAGGCTTCCAGGTCGCCGGCCAGCAGGGAGTCAACCGTCATAAAGCCGGTGACGGGTGGTGGCCTGGTGACGCCTTCACTCAGCCGGCCAAGGGTCGGCAGCCAGTTGAGCACGAAGCCAAACACCAGCAAGAACAGGATCGCCCATACGAAGGAAGGCGTGACCACCCCTATGTAGGAGAGAACGCGCACGATGTTGTCTACCAGCTTGTCCTTGTGCCAGGCAGACAGCATCCCCAGCCCGATGCCTGCGCCGGTCATGATGATAAGGGCGAGCAGGGCCAGTTCAAGCGAAGCCGGGAAGAACTCCTTAATGTCGTCAGTTACACCGCGCCGCGTGACCAGCGAGATGCCAAGGTCGCCGTGCAGCGCGTTGCGCAGCCAATAACCGTACTGCAGCGGGAGGGGGTCGTTGAGGTGCATGTCCTCACGCAGCCTGTCCACCACCCACTGGGGCGCGCGCGCGCCGAGGGCGGTACGAGCCGGATCGCCCGGCAGCACCCGTGCAATGGCGAAGATCAATATCGACAACCCGAACAGCACAAAAACTGATTGCAGGATGCGCCGGGCAAGGAAAGCGAGTAGTCTCATGGCCTACAACACCTCGTGCTCAGGAACTGTTCCCTCGTTTGCGAAGAGGCTAGTACCTCAGCAAGGTGAAGATGACAAGGTGTCATTCTGAGGCGGAGCCGAAGAATCTCCTTTTGCCACAGAAAGGCTGCCTGTTTTGCAGAGAATGAGATTCTTCGTCGCTCCGCTCCTCAGAATGACATATGTCAAAACCACCTTGATGGAGTACTAGTACACCTCGGCATAAATGAGTCTCCAGTTATCATCAAGATTACGGCTAGCCCCTCGACAGGCTC
>JBHHXF010000372.1:0-4218 GCA_046756905.1 Anaerolineae bacterium
ATGCTGTTCTCCAGGAAGCGAGCGTAAGTGAAGTGCACCAGCCGCGTATCGTTGACGAAGAACACAAATGTAGGTGGATCGACGCCGGCCTGGGTAGCATACAGGAACTTCAACCGCTTGCCGGCCTTGGATGGCGGCGCATGGCGAGCCACCGTGTCCTGCACCAGCCGATTTAGCTCACCAGTGGAGATCCGCTGGAAGCGGGTGGCGTACACGTCCATGGCCGCCGGCAGGACCTGGTGAACACGCCGGCCCGTCTTGGCCGAGATGTACAGCACCGGCACATAATCCAGGAAGCGCAACTCATAGCGCACGCGCGTGGTGTAGGCCGGCATTGTGTAGGTGTCTTTCGGTACCAGGTCCCACTTGTTGACCAACACGACCACGCTTTTGTACTCATCCAGAATGTAGCCGGCGATGTGTTGATCCTGCGACGTGACGCCCTCGGTCGCGTCGATCAGCAGTAGCGCCACGTCGGCGCGCTCGATGGACCGCAGCGCGCGCAGGACGCTGTACTTCTCGATTCCCCTCTCGATTCGACCCCGGCGACGAATGCCGGCGGTGTCGATAAGCGTTATGCGCTGATCCTGGAACAGGAGGTCAGTGTCGATGGCATCGCGGGTCGTGCCGGCCACCTCGTGCACGATGGCTCGCTCGCGCCCCAGAAGCTGGTTGAGCAGAGAGGACTTGCCGACGTTGGGCCGGCCTACGATGGCAATCCTCACCGCGTCCTCCTCCTCCGGCTCCTCCTGGGGCGGGAATGCGGCGACAACTTTGTCCAGCAAATCGCCGGTTCCGATGCCGTGCAACGCGGAGATTGGCATCGGTTCACCGAGGCCCAGCGCCCAGAACTCCGAGGCGGCAAGCCGGCGCTGTTGACTGTCGGCTTTGTTCACCGCCAGGATCACAGGCTTTTGGGTCCGCCGCAGCAGCCTGGCCACGTCGTCATCCGCCGAGGTGAGGCCCTGCTTGACATCCACCAGCAGCACGATGACATCAGCCTCGCGGATGGCCACTTCAGCCTGGACCCGTACCTGCCGAACCAGCGGCTCTTCGGTCCCGACCAGCAGCCCCCCAGTGTCAACCACAGTGAACGGGACGCCGTTCCACTCGCTCTCGCCATAGATTCGGTCCCGCGTGGTACCCGGCACGTCTTCTACAATGGCGAATCGCTCACCGATGAGGCGGTTAAACAGCGTCGATTTTCCGACGTTCGGTCGCCCCACCAGAGCAACAATCGGTTTCGTCATATCCAGAATTATACCACGGGCAAGACAAAAAAGCACTGACAAGAAAAGCCCGACCTCTTGTGGCCGGGCTCGGATATGGCAATGAAAAAGAACCCTGAAGTTTTGGCTGCTGTGTTAGACCTCCGGAGAAGCGATCTTTTTTCAATCCTCACTCGAAGCGTTTGCTGTGGACGTTTTGCGTCCCAACCTGTGGGGCGAGGTTTAGATCGCATATGAGGCTGCGACGATACTCCAGGGTTCCTCCTCATAAATCATTATAACAGACGGGGTGACAAATGTCAATAGTCTGAAGGCGAAAAATCGGTCAAAAAGTAGTCCAAGCGCAGATTCGCTATCGTACCGACCGCCTTATGTCACGCATCCCCTGCTCGATGTAGGGGTAGGCCAGCCATACACCGCCGGCGCCAAACAGAGCGCCGGTGATGGTACGCAGGAGCCATGTGCTTTCGCGCGCCGGCAAGATAGGCAGAATCCCACCGAAGAGCTGTGTGAGACCATCAACCGCTATGGGGATCAGGAAGAGGATGAAGACTTTGAAAGGCAGCGGCTTCAGCCGGTCGCGTACCAGGCCAAAGACCAGGCCGGCCACCAACACCGCCCCGTAGATGGCGATGTCGCGGTGGCAAACCGCCGTCTGCGAGCCGTACACCGAGTTCACCAGCGGGCGGTGAAGCAGCGCAAACTTGTCGCTCACCCCGGTGGCGGCCTGAATCTCCGCCACGGAGTGCGTGAAGGCCGGCCCGCCGATGAAGTAGGACCGGAAGGGCAGTTGATGGCAGGTAACGCGATAGACGCTGTAGATCCAATACGCCGGCCGCTCCAGGCCGGCCTCGGCCAGAAACGGGGCCAGGATCGGCAAGCCGATGAAGATAAACACCGCGAGGTTGACCAGCAACAGCCAGTGCTCGGCCACGAATAGAACGACACGCTCCGGGAAGCGCGACGACTCACCCTCCGCCGGCGCGTTCGATACTTGCTGCTCAAGAGCCATAGCTTCGCCTATTGCTTCCCTTTCAACGCTTTCCGCAACCGATACTCACTGATCTTCGAGACAAAAGTTGGTCCCCCCTCCACCTCGACCACCGGAATAACATCCGAATATCGCTGATAAAGCTCGGCATCCTCTGTTATGTCAACAGAGTTGATGGTGAGTGGATAGTCCCTGGCTACACGAAGAAGAATTGCGCGCGCCTTGTCGCACAGGTGACAGCCGGCTTTGGTGTACAGGATGACACGGGTCATGGCAAGGGGAGATGGCTGGATGGCTGGTTAGCTGGATGGCTAGATGGCTGGTTAGCTAGCCATCTAGCCATCCAGCCATCTAGCCATCCCCTCTAGCCATCAATCTTCAGAGAATGTCCTTCAGCTTCTCTTCAATGAAGTCCTTGGTCATCGGCCCGCGATGGATATACTGAATCACACCCTGGCGGTCGATGAAAACGCTGGTGGGGTAGCCGAGCACGTTGTACTTGTCAATCTCCACGACGCCGGTTTCATCCTTCACGATTGGAAACGTTAGGCCCAGCTCGTCGATAAACGCCTGCACCGCCTCCGGTCCGTCGTCGAATTTGACGTCAACGGCGAGCACGGTGAACCCCTTGTCCCTATACTGCTCGTACGCCGCCTGCAGGTGGGGCATTTCGAGCCGGCATGGCCCGCACCACGTGGCCCAAAAGTTGATAAGAACAGGCCGGCCACGGAGCTGACTGAGGGAAACCGATTCTCCGGTGGTGACCTCTGTCAGCGTGAAGTCCGGCGCCTCCATGCCGGCCTTGTTCCCCACCGGCACGTCGGCGGCCGTCCCCGCCGGCTGGCCGCGCGCTACCCCACATGCCGAGGCGACGATCGACAGCACAACTACGACAACAAGCACCAAAACACGTCTTGACTGCATCCTACTACAACTCACTTCAACAACAACGATTCCAGATCAATGAAAGCTCCGTATCGCGCCAGTAGCTGGAGCTTGTCGAAGAACATCGCAAGCCCCAGGGCGATTAGTACGACTCCACTGACAATCGAAATCCAATTGCTCCTGCGATTCAACCGATGGATTGTATCCGAAGCGGCCTCAAACGCCGCGCCAACCAGTAGGAAGGGGATGCCCAGGCCTAGAGAATAGGCAATCAGCAGCAAAGCCCCGTGGGTTACAGTCGCTGCCTGGCTGGCCAGGAGCAATATTCCGCCCAGAATGGGGCCGACGCATGGGGTCCAGCCGGCCCCAAAGAAAATACCGATGATGAATGATGATATGTACCCCAGGCTAGGGTTGACCTTGACCTGAATCCTCTTCTCCGAGTAGAGGAAGGGGAGATTGAACACCCCGATCAGCGCCAGGCCAAAGATGATCAGCACGATAGCGCCAATTCGGGTGAGCCATGGTAGATAATCGAACATTATGTCGCCAATCGACCAGGCAGTAACACCCAACAGGACGAAAATAACCGAGAAGCCTAGCACAAAGCCCAGTGCGTGAAAGAAAACCTCTCGCCGGCCAGCGAGGCTCACACCCTCGGCTGTCACCGTAGCACCGCTGAGGTAGCCGACGTAGGCCGGCACCAGCGGTAAAACACAGGGTGACAGAAACGAAAACAGACCAGCTAAGGCTGCGATTGCAATTGTTATGTTTTCAACCATGAATACACCTTCTCAAACCACGCTGCGCGATCCTGGCGAATCGCGCAGCACGTTCATCCTATCGTTCGACACGGTATTGAAGCGACATCTTACGGCGGGTCAGGTCCGTCGGTTGCCCGTCGGCGGTTCAACTCTTGGGCTGCTGCCGGCGCTCCAGGGCCCGCGTCAGAGACTCGGCCTCGCGCAAGGCCTGTCGCCGGCGACGAGCCAGGCTGACGACATACCCCAATATCATCACCCACGTGATAGCATAAGCAACAAACAGATACGTCATCGACTAGGAACCCCTCTCTTTGATGGGCGAAGGTCTCCTGACCGAGCCCGATTCGCC
>JBHHXF010000373.1:0-4195 GCA_046756905.1 Anaerolineae bacterium
TATTAGATAGCGGGAACGAGACCAGGTTTATCCAGAATGAGGTATATAAACAATGAGCCGCAGGTTACTCCCTATCACTGTAATCTTTGTATTGTTGAGTATCATTGGCCTAAGTCCGCAGGCGGCCTTTTCCCAGGCCACCGTTGTTTATGTAGATATAGATAACAATGGCCCGGAAGACGGCAGCCCAGATCGTCCCTACAACAGCATTACCGAAGGGGTTGCCAGCGTCGCCGATGGGGGAACCGTAAAGGTGGCGCCGGGCACCTACACCGAGAACCTATCCATCAACAAAAGCCTGACGCTGCAAGGCAGCGGGCTGGACGTGACGACGATTGACGGCGGCGGCCAGGGCAACACGATCACTATCGCCACTGGCGGCCTGACCGTCAACGTCGAATACTTTAAGATCACCGGCGGAGGGGCCAACACTCAAACCTCCGACTCTGGCCTCAAGAGCTACCCTGGCTCCACCCTCTACGCCCGCTGGAACTGGTTCAGCGGCAACGGGTTGCACGGCGTAGTCAGCTACGGCCCGGACTCGATCGACCACAACCTCTTCACCAACAACGGCGACGGGAACGGAAGCGGCTACGCCATCTGGGCCAGCAACAGCTCGACGGCGCGGATTCATAACAACACCATCCGCCAATCAACGATTGGCGACGCCGGCAGCAACCGGGTGGGGGTTGGGATCGCCATCTCCAACGATGCTGTGGCCGGGGACATCCGCAACAATATCATCGCCGACACCTTCACCGCCATCAAGGTCCTGTCCGGTGGGGTAACCCCGGCAACCACGGTTGACTACAACATCCTCTGGAACAACACCGCCAACTACAGCGGCATCTCCGCCGGCGCGAACGACCAGACGGTCGATCCGAAACTGACGACGACCAGTTATCTCAACACCGGTTCTCCGGCCATCAACGCCGGCGATCCCGCCTCGAACTACAACGACCGGGACGGCAGCCGCAACGACATCGGCCTGCGCCAGCACTACCTGACCGGGACCACGGCCTACGGCAACTTCGCCACATACATACCGGCCGGCCAACCGCTGGGCCTGGCGGCCTATCAGGGCTCCGCCGTGTGGCTATCGAGCTATATCTATCAGGCCGGCATTTATCGCCTGGCCGCTGCGAACGGCGATCCATTGCAAGAGATGACCGTACCCGGCGCTGCGAACAGCGGCTATGGCGGGCTGGCCTATGACGCCGCCACGGATACCCTCTATCACAGCGACATCTACGGCAGTGGGATCCAGAAGCTGGACGGCGGAACCGGGGCCATCAAAGCCACGCTGCCATTCACCGTGGCCAGCGGCGGCGACCTGGCCTTCGATGGAACATACATCTGGCAAGCCGCCGGGGGCTGGATGGATCCCAAAATCTACAAGCTCAACGCTGCGTCCGGCGCTGTGGAGGACTCCTTCGTCAGTCCGGTGGCCGGTCAAACCCAAACATTCGGTCTGGCCTTCACCAACAACGCCCTGTGGCTGAGTAAAGGCAAGCATATCTACAAGATTGATCCCAACACCGAGGCCATCATCTGTTCCTTCGAGGCCCCGCTGAACGACGTGCGGGGGCTGGCCTTCATCCCCGGTTACGATATGCTGGCAGCCAGTTTCAGCCAGGATCGGGTGATGCGTTTCGATCTGCCGTCGCAATGCAACGAAAACACGACACCGGGCGTGACCATCAGCTTTCAATGGACTCCCCAGGAAACTCACACGATCCAATACCAGCCGGCCTTTAGCAACGAAGCCGTCTGCGTCAGCCGACCCCGCTGGCAGAGCAGCAGTTTCCAGAGCGGAAACCAGCTCCCCAAAGTCACCGGGGGCACGATCCGAGGGGTGCGCCTGCAACTGGCCGGGGCGGACACTCTGGCCGTGGTCAGCGGCAACAACCTAAACGGGGCTAACCTGAAAGAGTGCGGCAACGGCCTGTGGGCCGTCTGGTCGGCCAGCCCGGCGGCCTGGACGGCCGCCGGCGGCGCGCTGGATATCGATTGGCATCCACCCCGCAAAGCGGGCATCACCCTTTCCTGGCAGAGCGGCGGCAACACCCAAACCCTCCGCTTCCAGCACCGGATCGCTAACGAGGCTATCTGTGAGCCTCGCACCAATGATTGGGCCAGCATTAGCCTGCAATCGGGCAACTATCTGCCGGTCGTCTCCGATCCGGCCTCGTCCAGCCGCAACTACAGCGGCCTGCGGCTGCATCTGGCCTCGGGTGACTCGCTCAGTGCCGACGAACTGGATGCCAACACCCAACTGACGGACTGCGGCAACGGTTTGTGGGTCATCTGGTCCAGCAGTCCCAGCGCCTTTGCCAGCGCCTACGGCGCGATCAGCGCCACCTGGCAATCGCTGCAAGCCCAGATCAAGGTCAATTTCGCGGGGCAGGGCGCGCAAATAGCCCACACCCTCCAATGGCAGGCGATCTCCGAGAACGAGTCCGCCTGTAATACCGGGGAGGGAAGCGGGCAGAACTCCGGCGGGGGAACCTGGACGTCGATTTCCTTGCAACCGGGCGGGGCCATCCCCCAAGGTGCTGGGCGCGGGATTCGGCTGAAAGTTACCAGTGATGATCTGCTCAGTAGCCTGCGCCTGGTCGGGGCCAGGGTGCAGAAATGTGGCGCTGGCATCTACGCCATCTACGAGCAAGATATTGATCTGTGGTCCCAGGTGTCCGGCTTCATCATCGTTGATTGGGGCGCGCTCTTTAATAACCTGGATTGCATCTGGTTCCAGCACACCGAAACTGTGGACCACAGTCGAGACCAGTCGTCTCATCTTTGGTGCCAAAACGACGGCACGGCTACTGTGCGCTACGAAAACGGTTCGACCGACACGGTCACCGTGGTCGACGGCTACGCCCGCATCCCGTCGGGTGTCAACGAGGTCACGCCCGGCGGCGCTTTTGTCGGCAACCTGTCCGCTACTCTGAAAGATCGGCTGCCGGTCACAGTGCATATCGTCCCGGTCAACCTGGTAGATGTGGGCATCGGTCCTCCCGGCCTGGACCTCTTCCTACTGCCAATCGATCTGGGCAACATCCCCTTTTTCAATGTCCTGTTCGAGGTCGAATCCACAATAGATGTCGAGGGCGACGATGCCAACGAGATTTGGGACAATATGGAAACGGCGATGAACGCTCAACCGGCCGTGGCCGGCAGCGATGCTTATATCCTGGTTGCCTCCAGCGCCGATAACCCCGTTGACTATGAAAAATACTTCGGCCAGGGGCCGTTCGATAGTTGGAAGGGTATGTTCTTTCTGGGCCATCCCACGACTTTCATCCACGAGATGCTGCACAGCCTGCTGGGCCTGAAACACGTTGGCGACGGCCCAGGCCCGGACCCGGACTGGCCCTACGGGCTGACCAACACCTTCCCCGAAGAAGCCACCTTTTACGGCAACACCCAGGCCGGTACCTGGGAGCGATTGCACTTCACCGGCAACGACTGCGACGCCCTGATGAGCTATGGCAACAGCAACCCCTATGGGCTGGGCAGCGATTACCGGGTGCGCTGCCTGTCGCCGTTCACCGGCAACAAAGCCTGGGACGAGGTCAGCAACTACTTAGCCCCGGCGCCCGCGGCGGTCGCGGCCCCCGCCAACGGGCCGGTAATGTGGCTAGAGGGACCGGACCTGTTCAAGTTCACCCTGGCCCACGCCGAAACGGGTAACACGGCTACCGGCCCGGTACTGATCGCCAACCCCGACACAAGCCCCATCACTATTACCGTGGCCAGTTACGAATCGGACGTGAGCCACTTCATCGACAGCTTTGTTAACCTACCGACCGGGGTCAACAGCGCCACCTTCGACGGTCGCAACTACCCGCCAGCCTTCGGCAACCTGACCGCGACCACGGTCATAAGCCACACTGGCAACTACACCCTGACCGTGCAAACCGAGTGTGCCTGGCTCCTCTCCGCCGACGATGGGGCGGGGGATCGCCTGGTCAGCGGTCCCTACGTGGGCAGCCGCACGGTCAACGTCTACGATACCAGCCTGAATCTGCAACTGAGCTGCGCAGATGGCGAGAGCATGCAGAGCCTGAGTTATCCTGTCCGCATTTACCTGCCGCTCATCCTGCGCTAACACCTGCGGACATCTGACAACAACCCTGGAGTCGGGCGGAGGGGGCCCCCTCCGCCCGACTGATTCTAGTCACATGGGCCAGAA
>JBHHXF010000374.1:0-4189 GCA_046756905.1 Anaerolineae bacterium
GCCGTCGGGCACGAAGATCGCGCACACGGTGGCCGACCTGGCGGAGTATGCCGAGTTGCCGGAGGCGCAGCTCACGCCGGTGTTGGAGAAGCTCGCCGAGCCGGCGGTGCGCATTCTTCGTCCGGTGGCGCCGCCGGCCGATTGGCTGGAAGAGCCGCGCTACGAGATCTTCCACGACGTGTTGGCGCCGGCGATCCTGGACTGGCGCGCGCGAGCCGCGCAGGCCCAAGAGCGAGTGGAGGCGGAAGAGCGACTGGAGCAGGAGCGGCGACGGGTGAGCCGGCTGCGCTGGGGGGTGGTCGGGCTGACCGTCGTGCTGTTGGCAGTGATTGCCCTGGCGGCGTTCGCCTTCCAGCAGCGCGCCACTGCCCAACGCGCACAGGTGGAAGCCAATGCGCAGAAAGCCGAAGCCGTTGCCCAGCGCGACGCCGCCGAGAAGGCGAAAGCCGAGGCCCTGGAAGCCTATAGCCTGAGCCTGGCCGCCAATGCACAACAGGCATTGAGCGTCAAGGACACTGCCTCAGGGCTGGTGCTGGCTCTGGCAGCCAACCGCATTGACCATCCCCCAGTGCAATCGCAGCGCACGTTGTTGGAGGCGGCTTTTGCCCCCGGCCCCCGGCGCCGGCTCGAGGTAGCCGACATTGCCGCAGGCGTTTCGGGTCCACCGTTGAGTGTTGCCATCAGCCCTGATGACCGCACCGCCCTCACCGGACTGGACGACGGCGCCATCATCCTATGGGAACTGGAGACCGGGGCAGAAATTCGCCGTTTCAAAGGACATACCACTGGGGTGAATGACGTCGCCTTCAGCCCGGATGGCCAGACCGCCCTTTCCGGCTCAGATGATGCGGCAGTGATTCTGTGGGATGTCAGCTCCGGTCGGGAGATTCGCCGTTTCGACGGACATTCCGGGGCTGTCCGAGCTGTAGCCATCAACCCGGATGGTCGCACGGCGCTCTCCGGCGGATCCACCGGGGGTGACCTGTTGGTCCCGGGCGAGCTAATCCTGTGGGATCTGGAAACAGCTCAAGAGATTCGCCGTTTCGAGGGGAACACAGAAGCAGTGGTGGACGCGGCCTTCAGCCCCGACGGACGCATGGTCATAGCCAGTTCGGGGGAGGTGATTTATACAACCGTGCTGGGTGAGCAGGAATACAGCGTGATTCTGTGGGATGTGGAGACCGGCGAGATCATCCGCCGTTTTGAAGGGATTGATTTCGATGTCCCCAGCGTGGCCGTCAGTCCAGACAGCGGCATGGCTTTAACGGGTTCAGCCGACCACAACGCATACCTCTGGGACCTCAGAACCGGCGAGCGAATTCGCGCCCTCCAAGGGCATACCGACTCGGTGAGAGTGGTTGCCTTCAGCCCTGACGGGCGTAGGGCCATATCCGGCGGCTGGGATGGCAGCCTGATTCTGTGGAATCTGGAGAAAAGGGAACTGCTTGCCCGGTTCAGTGTTCACACCGATGGCGTCAACGACGTTGCCATCAGCCCCGATGGCCGGGCCGCTCTCTCCAGCGCCACCGACGGCACACTCATCCTGTGGGACCTCTTCAACGCGGCTGAAATCAATCGCTTTCAGGGGCATACTGCGCCGGTATTGGACGTGGCCTTCAGCCCGAATGGGAGAACCTTCCTCTCCGGTTCAGGCCCTCCCGATCCCGCAGCGCCCCTCATTGAAGACGACAGCCTGCGCCTGTGGGACCTGGAAACCGGCGAGCAAATTCGTTCCCTGGAACTACGGACCAGTGTCGTATTCCAGGTTGCCATCAGCCCGGATGGTCGCCAGGCCCTCTCCGCTATGATGGAGGATCAAAGTGTACGACTGTGGGATTTGGAGACGGGCCAGGAGATTCGCCGCTTCTTGGGGCATAAGGCGCCGGTCATCAACGTGGCCTTCACCCCCGATGGCCGAAGGGGGTTGTCCAGCTCGATTGACGGCACCCTGATTTTGTGGGACCTGGAGAGCGGCGAGGTCATTCGTCACTTCACCGGACATTCCGGTGGTGTGTGGGCCATGGCCATCAGCCCGGATGGCCGCACTGCTCTTTCCGGCGCCGATGATCGCATCGTGATTTGGTGGGACCTGGAGACAGGTGAGGCAATCCGCCGTTTTGTGGGGCACAACGAGACCGTCTCGGGGGTGGCCTTCAGTCCGGACGGTCGCCGGGCCATATCCGGCGAAACGGAAGGTCCTCTGATCGAGTGGGACCTCGACAGTGGTCAGGAAATCCGCCGCTTCGCCGGCCACAGCGGCACCGGGCCTGTCGGCAGGACGCGGGTGGCCTACAGTCCCGATGGCCGCACTGCCCTCTCCAGCGGCTGGGACGGCACCGTGGCGCTGTGGGACCTGGAGACAGGCGAAGAACTCCGCCGCTTTAGAGGCCATGATACCGATTTCATTTTCGACCTGGCCATCAGCCCCGATGGCCGTACCGCTCTCTCTTGCGGGGTGGATCGTACGATCATCCAGTGGCAGTTGGCTACTCCTTCTCTGGATGAGTTGTTCGATTGGGTCGCAGCCAACCGCTATGTGCGCGAGTTGACCTGTGACGAGCGAGAACTGTATCGTATCGAGCCGTTCTGCGAAGAATAGGTTGCTGAACTGTTGACAGGTCGGACAGACGGACCGGAGTGCTATAACATAGAGGTGCGTGATGAGCGAACAGGTTACTTCGGCTGCGCTCAGCACAAGGTTTGTTGCGCGTGAACGAGAATTGGCTCAACTCCAATCATTCCTGGACCGTGTGCTGGCCGGCCAGAGCCAGGTGTGCTTCGTCACTGGTGAGGCC
Source organism: Anaerolineae bacterium (assembly GCA_046756905.1). Taxonomy (GTDB): domain Bacteria; phylum Chloroflexota; class Anaerolineae; order Epilineales; family JAANWY01; genus JBHHTZ01. Next base: position 2,796 of record JBHHXF010000374.1, read on the forward strand.
GGCAGCGGCAAGACCGCCCTGGCCACCGAGTTCGCCGGCCGGGCCCAGAACGCCCACCCCGACCTGATCGTGGCCGTCGGGCAATGCGATGCCCAGACGGGCGTCGGCGATCCCTACCTGCCCTTCCGCGAGGTGCTGGGACTGCTCACCGGCGACGTCGAAGCCAAGCTGGCTCAGGGTGCCATCACCCAGGAGGACGCTGGGCGGTTGCGGAGCTTCCTACGTGTTTCGGGCCGGGTGTTGGTTGACTTCGGTCCAGACCTGGTGGACATCTTCGTGCCGGGGGCGGCGCTGGCGACACGGGCGGGGGCCTTCTTGGCGGAGAGGGTTGGATGGCTGGACCAACTGGACAAGCTGACGGCGCGCAGAATGGCAGGCACTGGCGACGCTGGCGTGGAGCAGAGCCACATCTTCGAGCAGTACACCAACGTGCTAACGGCATTGGCGGCGCAGCAGCCGTTGATGCTGGTGGTGGATGACCTCCAGTGGGCCGATGTCTCGTCCATCAGTCTGCTGTTCCGTCTGGGCCGGCGGATTGAGAAGAGCCGCATTCTGATCCTGGGCACCTACCGACCGGGCGATGTGGCGCTTGGCCGCGGTGGTGAACGCCATCCCCTGGAGCCCGTGGTCAACGAGTTCAGGCGGTACTTCGGCGATGTCTGGGTGGACCTGAGCCAGGTCGAGGAAGCCGAGGGCCGGCAGTTTGTGGATGCCTTCCTGGATACGGAACGCAACCGGCTGGGTGAGGAGTTCCGTCAGGCGTTGTTCCAACACACTGAGGGCCACCCCCTATTCACCATCGAGTTGCTGCGCAACTTGCAGGAGTGGGGGAATCTGGTGCAGGACGAAGAGGGGCGGTGGGTCGAGGGGCCGGCACTGGACTGGGGGATGCTACCGGCGCGAGTGGAGGGCGTGATCGAGGAGCGGATCGGCCGGCTGGAAGAGGAACTGCGCGAAACACTCACCGTGGCCAGCGTGGAGGGAGAGGACTTCACCGCCCAAGTCGTGGCCCGTGTGCGGGACGCCGACGAGCGAGGCCTGGTGCGCCAACTGAGCCGCGAGCTGGACAAGAAACACCGCCTGGTAGGGGAGCGGGGCACCCTGCAAGTGGAAGGGCAGCGGCTGTATCTCTACCACTTCCGCCACTACTTGTTTCGACAGCACCTGTACAACGGACTGGGAGATATCGAGCGCGAACTGCTGCACGGGGAGGTTGCCGCTGCTCTGGAAAAGCTTTACGATGGGCAACTGGACGAGATAGCAGTGCAACTGGCCCACCACTTTCAAAAAACCGACGATTACGGCCGCGCGTTGAGGTACTTGACCCTGGCTGCGGAGCGCGCTTCCCGACTATATGCCAACGCCGAAGCGATCACGCACTACACACGGGCCAT
>JBHHXF010000375.1:0-4180 GCA_046756905.1 Anaerolineae bacterium
AGTCGATGGCCGGCATGGGAGTCGGGTCCATGTGGTTGAGGGCGGCCAGATAGTAACTCACGTAATCCCCGTAATGCAGAGCCGACAGCATCTGAGCTATCGGGCTTTCGCCCCACGAAGTGATCATCGCGTGTTCGATGCCGGCCTCTTCCAACAGCTCGGCGGTGATGTCAAACCGTGTCGCAATCCGGGGGTCGTCGAGAGAGGAGCGCAGGATGATGACGAACGCTGTTTCGTTGAGGTGTAATGGGTGCTGGTAGCCCAGAACGGTGTTGTGGTTCAGCTCCGGCAGTTCGTCGAACGTGGCCCAGGTCTTGGCATTCTCGTTGAACTGGCCCTTCCAACGCCGGGCGACCGGGGCCAGAAGGCCGGCCCCGTAAACCGTCGGGACCGTGTCGTACAGCCGGCGTGCCAGGTCCTTAGCCGGGTTCCGATCCGCCGGCGCCTGCGGGCCGACGACGCGTTGGAGCCGCAGCATGGCGTCGATAGCTTCCGCAATTTCATCACTTTTGTCTGCCAGCAGCCCGAACCGAACCAGCAAGCCCAGCAGCAGCGTGAAGGAATAGCCGACGGCTGCGCGCGGTGGTGCGTCGTAGCTGAACCGCACGATCTGAATACCTCGCTCCTCCGCGATTTCGGCCAGCCGGCCCCCGGTTGTCACGGCCGCGGTGCTGGCTCCGATAGTTAGCGCTTCGTCAAGGGCCGACAGCGTCTCCTCGGTGTTGCCGGAGAAGCTGGAAGCGATGACAAGGCTGTTTTCGTCCACGTAGGCCGGCAGGTGGTAGTCGCGGTTGACCGCGATGGGCACACGGCACTCTGGCTCGGCCAGAGCCTGCACCAGCGATCCACCGATGGCCGACCCACCCATGCCGGCGATGACCACGCTGTGGGTATCGCGGTGGGGCAGTGGCGGCAGGGCCTGGATGGCGGCCCACGCTTCTCGGACCTGGGCCGGCAGTTCGCCGATGCGCCGCAGCATATCTGCCGGGTCGTTGGCGCGTAGAGCATCAAGATCGTCTAAATCAAGCATGGTGCAACCCTCCAACAATCGGTAGCCGACCACGCTATCCGTTCTCCGGCATTCGCTTCAGCGCCCATCCCAAAAAGGCCATAAGCGATAGAAAACCACCGAGAGCCAGAATCATAGGGATTACCAGTGGGGCAGCCAGATCAGGCTGGCCAAAGAACCGCGCTGTCATTGAGGGCGGGGGCGTCTCTTCTCCCTGAGCTAACGCCGGCATGGTCGTCATGAGCCACGCGCCGGCCAAGACCATCAGCATTGCCAACAGCAATCCCCGCCTGAGATATGAATGACTTGAATGAAGCATAGGTGACTCTCCTTCCACGATTGTCTTGTCGCACAGACCCTAAAGGTTTCCGAAACCTTTAGGGTCTAATAGCTTCCGGTTCTACTCGCGCTTCCCATACGTCTCGAATCTCTGCTCTGACTTCGTCGGGCCACGGCCTGACATACTGGACATGGGCGAAGCCGGCCAGCCCGCGAAGGAAGTGATAGACCGCAAAAAGCTCCAGGCCGAACGGCAGATAGCCGCCGTAGCCCAGAAGAGGCATCTCGAAAATGTGCGCAAACTCGACGAACGGGATGTGGTAGGTCCACTTGGGCCAGGCGTAGAAGTTCCACATTTCCCAAAAGAAGCCGCACAGCAGGGCGCCGCCCCCCAAGGCGAATACCGGTCGCCAGTCGCCCCGCGACATCCAGGTGGTGATGGACGGCCACCCCAGCGTGTAATTGATCGGGTCCAGGATGAAGAAAACGCACATCCAGGTAAAAGGAAAGGCGTAACGCGGCCACATAACCATCGCCGCTAAGCTGAGCAGGCCGAAGACGAAAGCGCCAAGTAGAACCGGGCGGCTCGCCGGCACAGCCCGGCGACCCTCAAACCGCTTTACGAACTCGAACGACGCGATCAGTTCGGCCGATTCAAACACCGCCGGCGCCACCGTCGAGAACGAGATCGAGGACTGAAGAAAATACCGGACCTGACTGTAGTGTTCAGCCCCCAGGTAGACCCAGTTCTGGATGAACCCGTTGAAGAACTCGAACAGCCACCAGACGGGCGCGGAGGCCAGAAACAGGCCGGCGAAGGCCAGCCGATTGCGGCTCAGCAAGGAGCTACCACGCCGCATCAGCACGACACCGTCAACCGTCAGGATATAACCGAGCCACAGGGGGAAGAACGAGACCTCGGCCAGCGGTTGGACGCGCAGCCACGAAACCGGCCACATTATAGCGATCAACAGAAGGCCGAGCCAGCCGTGAGCGGGGAATTGTTTCGCACGCGTCATGCCGCTATCGGCTCCAACTCATCCAGTCTGAGGGAGATGGCCTCTGACACGCCCTCATCGCCCATAGAAACGCCGTAAATCGTGTTCGCCGCCTGGATCGTACCCCGGTTGTGGGTGATGATGACGAATTGTGTCTCCATGGCCAGCTCTTCTAGCGCCGACCGGAAGCGGCCGATGTTAGCTTCGTCCAGCATGGCGTCCACCTCGTCGAGGACGCAGAAGGGGGTTGGGCTGGCCTCCAAGAGCGCGAACAGGAGCGCCACTGCGGTCAGTGATCGTTCACCGCCAGAGAGCAAGGCCAGGCTTTGGGAGCGTTTGCCCGGCGGTCGGGCGACAATCTCGAGCCCAGGCTCGTTCCGTCGCCAATCTGGTTCTGACTTGGTGGCAGAGTCAGTCAAGGGTGCGTCTTCCTCGTCTGCGACCAACAACATGTGCGCCTCTCCACCATCGAAGAGTTGGTTAAAGTACTTGCCGAAGGCTGCGGAGACCGCCTGGAAAGTGCCGGCGAATCGCTTGTTCATAACCTCCGTGAGTTCGGCTGCCACGGTCCGCAGATCGTTGGCTGCCTCCTCCAGGTCAGCAGCCTGCGATGTCAAGAAGTCGTAGCGCGCCTTCGTTTCCTCGTATTCGGCGATGATCTCCGGACTGGCCGATCCCACATCGCGCCTTTGCCGGCGCAGTTGCTTCACCCGTCGTTCCAGCCCCTCCGGTATCTCTGTCACGGCCGGCAGCACCTCGGCCTCACCCTCGCCTGCCAGGGCCAATGTCAGTTGCTGAGGCAGATCCTCCCCCATCGCCGCCAGTTCCAAATCATCGGCGATCTTGTCGCGGAGCGCCATCAGCCGATCCTCACGCCGCTGGACGTCCAGACCCGCCTCTGAGGCGGTGGATTCGGCCTGGCGTAGCAGATTGCGGGCCAGCGCCGCCTCCCGTTCCAGCTCGCGGCCCTTGCGCCGCATGGCCCGGACTGCCTCTTCCGCCGGCGCGATCTCGGCTTCTATGGTCTTTAGTCCTTCTGCCAGGTGACGCTCGTCGCTGGCTATAGCTGCGATACGAGTCTGCAACTCGTCGGTTTCGGAGGACAGGGCATCAATCTGGCGTTGCTTGGCTTCTGTCTGCCGCTCCAGGCCGGCCAGCGTGGCGCGCAAATCCTCTCGCCTGTTCTGTTGATTCTGCCGATCCCGCTGTGCCAGGGCCAACAGCTTCTCGGCTTCGGCCAGATCTTCCCGCAGGCCGTCGGCCTCCAATTCATCCATTTGTGTCTGCAGGGACACGACGCGGCTCTCGGCGTTGGCGTGCCGTGTCTGGATGTGGTCCAGCCGGCCTTGCAGTTCTTCGGCCTGCTCCTGCATGGCGCGGAGTTCTTCGTTTTGCCGGTCCACGACACTGCGGCGCCAACCGAGTTCCCGCTCCAGGGAGTCAATGTCCCGCTGAGCTTGCTCGAGGGCAGCCTGAGCCTCGGCGTGAGCCGCCTGTGCCTGCCGTAGGCCGGCGTCGATGTCTGCGCGCCGGCGCGTCAGCGCTTCAACTGACGCTTGCGCTTCCGCCCGTTGCCCTTCCATCTGTCGCGTCTCAGCTTCGGCGACCTGAATCTGTGCCGGCAACTCCCGCCACAGACGTTCTTGCCGCAGAACGGGAGCCTGGGTTGAGCCGCCGACGATGTAGCCAGAAGGGTGCATGGCCGTCCCGTCGAGGGCGACGAAGAATGGGGAACTCGGGGGAACGTCGGAGGAGATTAGGGGAACTCTGTGGGCCGAAGTGATCTCGTCTACGATGATCGTCTGGCCGAGCAAGCGCCGGATCAGGGGCTTGAAGTGCGGTTCACATTCCACGAAATCCGAGGCAACCCCGATGCTCCCCTGGGTTCCCCCGC
>JBHHXF010000376.1:0-4179 GCA_046756905.1 Anaerolineae bacterium
GGCGCGCGCCGGGGTTCCGCGAGGCGCTCACGATGGTCGAGCAGGTCGCCCCGGTGAAGACGACCGTGATGCTGACGGGCGAGAGCGGAACCGGCAAGGAGGTGTTCGCGAACGCGCTGCACAGGCTGTCCAGCCGGGCCGACGGCCCGATGATCAAGGTCCACTGCGCCGCGCTGGCCGAGGGTCTGCTCGAGACCGAGCTCTTCGGCCACGAGAAGGGCGCGTATACCGGCGCCGTCGGCTCGCGGAAGGGGCGCTTCGAGCTGGCGGACGGCGGGACGCTGTTCCTCGACGAGATCGGCGCGATCCCCCACGCCACGCAGGTCAAGCTGCTGCGGGTCCTGCAGGAGGGCGAGTTCCAGCGCGTCGGCGGCAGCGAGACCATCTCCGTGGACGTGCGCGTCATCGCCGCGACCAACGCCGACCTCAACAAGGCCGTGGCGGAGGGGACGTTCCGCGAGGACCTCTTCTACCGCCTGAACGTCATCACGATCGAGGTCCCGCCGCTGCGGGAGCGCCGCGCCGACATCCCGCTGCTCGTCCAGCACTTCATCGAGAAGTACTCGCGGCTGGCCGGCAAGCCGCTCAAGGGCATCGCCCCCGAGGCGCTGGACGGGCTGTCGGACTGGGACTGGCCGGGCAACGTGCGCCAGCTGGAGAACGTGATCGAGCGCGGCGTGGTGCTCGCCACCGGCGACCTCATCACGGTCGCCGACATCCCGGCGCCGGACGGCTCCGAGAGTGCCGCGCAGGACACGATCCCGTTCCGCGTCGGCCAGCCGCTGGCCGACCTCGAGCGCGAAGCGATCCTGCGCACGCTGAGGGCCGTGGGCGGCGACAAGGACGCCGCCGCGAAGATCCTTGGCATCGGCGTCGCCACGCTCTACCGCCGTCTCAAGGAGATGGAGGAGAGCGGCAAGCTCGAACCGAACGCCGGCACCGAGAACGCCTGAAAAAAAGCGGCCCCCACCGGGTGGGGGCCGCAGGCGATTTCGGTGCCATGCGTGGGGGGGGGGGGGGGCGCCCGCCGGGGGGCCCCCCCCGCCGGCCCCCGCGGGACTGCGCCCCGCCGGCGGCGGCCGGAGGGGAATTCCGCTCCCTCGAGAATGGGTCAGAGAACCTCTACATCGTGCGGTTTGCTCTCCTGCAGGCCGGCCCCGGTAATTCTGACGAACTCAGCATTCGCCTGTAATTCCTCGATTGTCTTAGCGCCTCCGTAGCTGAGACCGGATCGCAAACCGCCGAGGAGCTGATTCAGGAAGTCATTCACGCTGCCTCGGTAGGGCACAGCCGCCTCGACGCCCTCGGCCACCATGCGGGTCCACGCCGGATCATCCCCGCCGTCGTCATACTGTCGATCAGGCCGGCTCATGGCCGCCCCCAGGCTGGCCATGCCACGACTCACCTTATAGGGCCGGCCATTGCGCGTGATCACCACGCCGGGGCTCTCACGCGTGCCGGCTAACAGGCTACCCAACATGACGCTGGACGCGCCGGCCGCCAACGCCTTCACCACATCCCCGGAGTTGCGAATCCCGCCATCGGCAATAATGGGAATGTCGTACTCGTGCGCGGCGGCGGCGCAATCGGCGATAGCGGTGAGTTGCGGGACGCCGAAGCCGGTAACGATGCGGGTAATGCAGATCGAGCCCGGTCCCACGCCGACCTTCACCGCATCAGCGCCGGCCTCAATAAGATCCCGCGTTCCCTCAGCGCTTGCGACGTTGCCGGCTATGATCTCAATGTCGCCGAACTCGCGGCGCAGGCCCCGTACAGCTTCGATGGCATTGTCCGAGTGACCATGGGCGATATCAACCACAATTGCATCAGCGCCGGCCTCCAGAAACATGGCTGCACGCTCCAGGCAGCCCGGTCGCACGCCAACCGCTGCACCCACACGCAGCCGCCCCTTGTGGTCTTTGGTCGCATTGGGGTGTTGCATCAACTGGACAATATCCCTGGCGGTGATAAGGCCGGCCAATCGACCATCTTCGTCGATCAGCGGCAACTTCTCAACACGATGCGCGTGCAGAATACGTCGGGCTTCTTCCAGGGACGTGCTGGCCGGCGCTGTGACCAGCGACTCAGCCGGCGTCATCCAGCGCGTGACCGGGCTGTGGTTCTCGAAAACGAATTGCAGATCGCGCCGCGTCAGAATACCCAGCGGCCGGTTCTCGTTGTCTACGATCACCAGCCCGCCGATGCCTCGGTCGTCCATCATCGACCGGGCATCGCTCACCGAAGCATCCGGCGGCAGCGTGTACGGCGGTTCAACCACGTGGCTCTCTGCGCGCTTCACGCGACGAACTTCTTCAGTCTGTCGCTCGGCCGTCATAAAGCGATGGATGATGCCGATGCCGCCGGCCCGCGCCATAGCCACCGCCATTTCCGACTCGGTCACAGTGTCCATGTTGGCGCTGACGATGGGGATCTGCATCTTCAAGTTGTGCGACAACCGTGTCGCCGTGCTCACGTCGCTGCGAGACCGAATTGATGATCGCTTCGGAACCAGCAAGGCATCATCGAAGGTTAAGGCAGGATACTCTCGAATATTCATTTCTCTTCACCAACGAAACCTCTAATCCTCAGAAGGTCGTCTGAAAACAGTTGGTTGGATGGCTTACATGGCCCAGCTATCTAGTCATCCAGCCATCCAGCTATCTAACCATCTAGCCATCTTCGAGTATAATCTCGGTGCCACCAATTGTCAATCGGGCCGTTGACAGAGCAATCGCATCTTCTTCGACCGCGGGTCACGAAAGCACCCCGAGTAGGTCAAGACGGCGTCTTCGGTCGAAGACGGCGTCTTGACCGTATCGAGGGGTGCGGCTTTGCGGTACCCCTCGCGCGGGCCGCACCCCTCGATACGCACTCGACGTTGTCTCGTGCTACTCGGGATGCTGATCTTGAGCTTGACGGAGTCTAGCCACTTCAGATGCGATTGCCCTGGGGCCGTTGACCTCCGGGCCGAAGAAGAAGATAGATCAGCGTCGTGGCGGCAAGGAACGGTATCCCCGGTATCGGTCCGACCATCAGAGCCACAGCGAGCGCCATGACAGAGCCAGCAAATGGCACTGCGAAGGCCGTGAGCCAGCCAGCGCCCAAGTTTTTGAGTGCCACAATGATCACCGCCAGCAGCATCAGATCGGCGAAACCTACAACGTTGAGGACTCCGCCCTGGAATGGGACCGACACGGCCATGTAATTGAGGAGTTTTCCGCCGCGCGCCGCGTCTTCGACTACCTGCCGGGTGAAGCCTACCGGAGTCAATACCGAGACGAGATCGGAGATTGCAGCTACCGGGAGAGCGATCATCAATACGTATCGTTCCTCGATCCACCACCCCACCAGGGTGCCGGCGCCGGCGCAGATGAGCAGCAGCAATATGGAGGTGAAGGCCGGCTGCCGGGCGCCAGAGAGGAACAGGGCCGCGTCAAGGAGGAGGGAAACGGCCAGAATGAGTCCCGCCCAACGTAGCCGGCCTATCCGTACCAGGAGCCAGACGCCGGCCCATGTTGCCAGGCTTGCAACGATCACAGTGCTGAACGAAACAGCGACAAGGCTCATGTGACCCTACGACAGAGTTGGCTCCTGGAAAAAGCGGCGAGACTCAATCAGAACCGGCAGGCCACGCACAACGGTCAGGCTGACAGTCAGGAGGACCAGACCGAACACGAACGCCTCAAGCCCTGGCAGCAGGCCGGCATTCGGCCCACCCGCCCACATCTCCTGCAGTGCATAGACAGCAACCAGGGCAGCAAAGACCGTGACCTTGGCAAAGCCGTAGAGGGCACGCATGAAGCGGCTGGACACGAGCCGCCGGCCCCAATCGGTCTGCATCATCTCGAAGGCGGTCATGCCGCGTGAGAGGGCGAAACCGCGCACGGCGTCAGTCAGAATGCCTCGGGTGACGACGATGAGAGCGATCCACACCGGCACCAGCCCCAGGTCGACAAAAGCGATCCAGAAGACGTTCTCGACCACGCGATCAATGGCGATGTCGAGGACGCTGCCCAGGGCCGTGGCCTGGCCGCGCCGGCGAGCGACGATGCCGTCGATGCCATCCAGAAACACGATGAAGATCACCAGCGCAAAAGCGATGACCTTGGCCGGAGTCCCCGGCTGATACAGCAGCCAGAGGCACAGCCCCAGGAATCCGAGCCGGCTGAGGGTGATTGC
>JBHHXF010000377.1:0-4177 GCA_046756905.1 Anaerolineae bacterium
TGGAAGTCGTCCAGCAAACGGTACACAATGTTGCCGAGCTTCTGGAGTACCCTCGACTCCGCGAGGTTGAAATCCTCTACTTCGGTTGGTTGAAGCCGCCGGCGCCGGCCGACATCCCGTCTGTCCGATGGATACAACTGCACAGCGCCGGCGCGAACCAGTTGTTGGACACGCCCATTCTGCAGACAGACATTGCCATCACCACAGCCAGCGGCGTTCACTCGACCCCCATCGCCGAGTACACCTTCGCCCAAATCCTGGCATTGCGACGTCGTATCCCCCTGATGCTGCGCTATCAGCAACGCAGTGAGTGGGCCAAAGACCGCTGGGCCAACTTCGCAGTGCCCGAGCTGCGGGGAGCCACCCTCGGCGTTGTCGGCTATGGGCGAATTGGCCGGGAAGCGGCGCGCCTTGGCGCGGCCTTCGGGATGAACGTGCTGGCGGTCCGGCGCAGTCACGCCCCAGATCCGGCCTACCCACGCTGGGCTTCTACGCCAGACTGGGACGATAGCGTCGTCCAATCCGTGGATCGCGACAACCTGCACGACCTGCTGGCGCGATCCGACTTCGTGGTCATTGCCCTGCCGCTGACCGACGCGACCCGGCACATCATCGACGCCGCTGCGTTGCGGGTCATGAAGACGAGCGCGTACCTGATCAACATCGCCCGCGGTGCAGTGATCGACGAGGGGGCGCTGGTGCGTGCCCTGAGGGAGGGGTGGATCGCCGGCGCCGGCCTCGACGTCTTCGAGCAGGAGCCTCTGCCGGCCGACAGCCCGCTGTGGCAACTGGACAATGTCATCCTGTCGCCCCACGTATCGAGCTTTACGCCCCTGTACGATTCCCGGGCCACCGACCTCTTCGCCGAGAACCTGCGCCGCTACCTGGCCGGCCAGCGGCTGCTGAACCTGTTTGACCCGAGGCGAGGTTACTGATGACCAGCCGGCGTCTGATTCTGCTCTTCGACGGGACCTGAGGCTTCTGCACACGGAGCGTCGAGTGGATCAACACCCTTGACCGCCACGGTCGCGTGACGGCCGTTCCCTTCCAGAAACCTGGTGCGCCCGAAGCAGCCGGCCTCACCAGGGAGCAGTGCGAACAGGCAGCGTGGGCCGTGGAACCCGATGGCCGGCTGCATCGGGGGGCCGGCGCGGTGAATGCGGCGCTGGCGTGGGCGCTGGGCGTGCCGGCATTGCTCCAGTTGTACCAGATGCCAGTTGTCCGCCAAATCCAGGACGGCGTCTACAACTGGGTGGCCGCCAACCGCGAGCGACTCCCCGGCACGATGCCCTACTGCCAGCAACACCCGGCGGAGTGTGGGAACAGGTGATTAGCTGTTGTGCCAGGCAGTTGCATGTTGGCGGACAGCATCTGTGCCCATACGGGCGGCCATGAAGATCGACTGGTCAACGAGGCCGGCGGCTGACCTCGCACGAGGCGTGCGTTTGGCTTTGGCCGTTGGAGCGCACCTGTTCGCCCGCAACCTGGCCTCTCGAGGTGCCAACATGTATCCCGACCATCAAGAACTGCAAAAGATGGCTGTCGTATTAGGTCCGCCACGAGTCGTGAGAGAAATACCGTCTGATCCGTCAGTGCGAGCAAATCAGGCATGGCTGCGTGACCACGCAGACGAGTACCGAGGACAGTGGGTGGCGATCCGTGACGGAGAACTCCTGGCCGTTGGTGAAACCGCACGTGAGGCCCGGAACTGCCTGGACAGTGGAGCGGGCGTGATGCTGACAAGGGTATTCTAATGTTGTTGCGGTTTGAGGATGACCGCCCGTGAACGCTTCACCGGCTCACTCTGACGTTGCTGGCGGAAGAAGGTCAGGGGCTTGAGCAAGAGGTCACTGCTTTCGTGCCCGACCCCCATCCGAGTCAGTCGTGGATGGAACTGCCGACGTTTCTTGGTCTGACTGGATGCCTGGAGTGGTTTCGTTTTGCCGTAGACCCCGTGGACAACATGTTTTACTTTGGCTCGATTAACCTGGAACTGACACCTCAGGATTGGTAAGCCGTTTGGTTTACATCTCCAACGCTGCAACCGCATACTCCACCTGTGCGTACGGGATGCCGTGCATCTGGAACTCGTGCTTCGCGCTCTCTGCCACGTCGCTGGCAAATTGCACTATGTGTCGATGATCGGCTACGTACGCTTTAACAGAGAACCTGGTGGCATAGGGCAGTTCCTGGGAAACGACGACTACGCGCCTATCGACGGCCACGAACTTTGAAGTGACCGCTGCCTCCCACAAGATCGTTTTTACCTGCTCGTAGTTGGCGTCGTGGGCCAGGAAAAAATCTGTCACCACCATGCACGACAGGTCGCCGGCGTTGGCATTCGCGACCATGTCCGTCAGAAACGTTGCATTTGGAATACTGATGGTGTTGTCATCCAGGGAGACGATTGTGGTCGTGCGCAAGCCGATGCTGACCACCTCGCCGGCATAGCTGCCGATCTGAATGTAATCGCCAATCTGGAAGGGGCGGTCCAGGGTAATCACCACGCCAGCCACCATCCCCGCTGCCACGTCCTTCAGCGCGAAGCCAAAAGCCACTGCGCCCGCGCCCAGCACGGCCAGCACCATGTCTCGATCTGGCTGCAGGATGCGCAACAGGCCGGCCGGCACAATTCCCACCCAAACACACAACCCAATCAGGCGGGTGGTATGTCGCACCAGCAACGTGTGGCGCTCATACCGCCGGAGATAGAGATCAGCCGCACGGTGAAGGCCACGGGTCAGCAGATACCAACCCAGCACCAGCACGACCCCTTCGATAGCGACGTCGAGGGAGAGCCGGCTGAGAAGCTTCAACCACGCGTCCTGTGTCAGGATAGGGTTGTTCAAACGGCCTGAACCTCCCGAAAAGAGATCGCCCTGCGGCTGTCTAGATAGGCGACGATGGCATCGGTGTGAATCGGGTTAAGCCGGAAGTCGGGTTCCAAGCTCATCGTCAGCCCGCTGGCCGTGGTGCGGGCCAGGATGGCTGCAGCATGCGCCTCGCTGATGTGGTTGATGCTGGCGAGTTCGCGTGCCGTGAGCATTCCATGACGGATGAGGCTTCCTAGCGCGTACGTTTCCTCACCATCTTTCACCTGGCACTGCTGCGGCGGACGATAGATGTTTGCTGAGTGAAGAGCGAACCTGCCATCTCCGAGGGTCGCTAGAGAGCGCAGAAAGATGTGCTGCGCCAGTGCCGGCCTGCCTCGCGCCCGTGTCCATATCGTCTGGAAAATGGCATCCTCCTGATCGGCCGGCCATGTGACCTCAAGGTTAATTTGACGTAGCCTTGCCAGTAACATTTGCTGCATCTCAGCTTGTGATTGAGGGGAGATGTTGTGAACGACGGCGAAGTGATCGGACAGGCGGTACAGGTACTCTAAATAGATCCATGAGTAGACATTCCAGGCGGTAATCCACAGAATGTGACGTCCGGTGGTGCGAACAAGCCGTAACAGAAGATCTAGCGGAGCGAATCCACCAGGCCGGCGAAGAAATAGCAAGTGGCAGTCATCTAGCAGAATTGCCTGTTCGGGGCCGGCCTGCAAGTGTGCTGCCAGATCGTCCAGATTCCCAGGTGGCAGGCCAAGGCTGTCTGCCAATTGCTGCAGCAACTGATTCTGGCCCAGTATGCGGCTAGCGAACCGGTGATGAGCTACGGGAAGATCACGCAGTGTGACCTGGATCCGGTGCAGAAGTGATGTCTTGCCGGCCCCAAATGTCCCAAGCAATGCAACTGCGCCGGGCCGGTCCTGTCTCCAATGGGTCAAAGCACCAGTGATCATCTTGTGCTCCGGGCTGTCAGCCACAAGCGGTTCGAAGGAGCGCAGGGGGACCAGGAAATCGTGCCAGACCCAATCCGGCACGCCATCCATCACCTGTGAAACGGTAACATCGGCGTGCCAGCGGGGGGCGAGGTGTGCTGGCCCCAACAACCTGACCGCTCTGTTGAGCAGTGCCATGTATACTTATCATCCTTTCCATTACCCATACAGCCGGCGGAGGCGAATCTGCCCCCTGTCATCGGCCTCGCATGCGTCGTCCCAGAATACCTTGCGTCGGGTCGGCACACTTCATGGTATCACAGGTATGGCAGGTACGCTGGTTGCGAAGGCAATGGGTGGGCGGTGTTTGTTCGCCTACTCACCCACGCGGAGTGTATTGGTGCGAGCAGC
>JBHHXF010000378.1:0-4166 GCA_046756905.1 Anaerolineae bacterium
TTACTGATTACTGTTTACTGATCACTGTTCATTGCCCCCAAGATGCTATTCCGACAGCCGTGAGCAACATCACTCCCATGAAGAACCACTGAGTAGTGCGCAAATACCAACGAATGTGATGCCGGCCAAGATACGGCTGAAACAGCATCTGGGCAAATACGAGTATCGCGACCGCGCCGGCCAGAATCGGCTCGCGCCGCGCCACAAGCAGCGCCACTACCCCAAACTGGGGCAGGGTCACGACGGCTCGACGGGTGACGAAGAGCAGCGGCTGATCTAGAGTGAGCTGCCCGTAGTAGGCGAGTACTAAGAGCAGCCCTGCCAGCAGGGCCGGCGCGTTCGCACCGGCCCAGTAGACAGCCGATAGAATCAGACCTGCAATTCCCTCTGAAATGACTTCAGGCAAACTTGTGAAAGCAGTGAGACCGATCGTCCACGACACACCGATCTCTAGCAATGCACACATCCATCCATTTCGGAGCGGGTATCTGCCGGTAGCAAACCAGACCACCAGAGGCAGGAACAGGCCAACCGCAACGACGACAGCTACACCAGGACCGAGAACCACCCCCAACAGCAGGGCCAGAGCGTACAGCACGCCGATCTCCAGGAGATCCGCCATGGACACGGCCGGCTGATCATCTCCCTGTGACAGCCGGGTAGGAGAGGCTTGTCGAAGGCCTGGTAGAGTTGTCCACACCGCTCCGAGCACGGGGTCCGCCAAAACCAGCACCAGGGCAAGCTTCACCACCGTGTCCTGATCCAGGCGCAATGCGTCGGCTGCGAGGCTCCCGCACACGGCGGCCCAGCCGGCGCCGACCCATGTGAGACGGGAAGCCGGGCGCAGGGAGAGATCGAATGCGCGACCCATCAGTGGCGGGATCTTTTCCGTCTGTGTGGGAGACTCCTCCTTGCCCATAGCCCTCGTGACGTCTGGCACTTGTGTAGGTCTATCGGATACTGATTATCAGTAGACGAGAATTATCGCTCCTGACCGGTCCGTGACCGGTCAGATTAGCGGGTCACGGACCCACCTGGAGCGGGTTTTCCCAGGTACTGATTATCAGTACTTGAGAATTTTGGCTCCTGACCGGTCCGTGACTGGTCAGATCGGCGGGTCACGGACCCATCTGGAGCGGGTTTTCCCAGGTACTGATTATAGCACAGACCAGTGAGGAAATGAATTGGGGCGCATTCAATCTCGGCTGCAGGGACACCCCTTGCGGATGCCCTGGGCGGGCGCGAGGCCCGCCCATACCAAACCCTTTTCAATAGACCAAAATGAGTTGGGGGTGTTGAGACCGGCCACGGCCCCAACACCCCCACACAGACAGGAAACAGAGCGTGCTACTGGTTCTGTTCTTCTGCCAATTGCCTGGCCTGGTCGATCCAGGTCTGAGCAGCATCCACCGAGACAGGGATGACGTCCGGGCCGGCAACGATCTCGGCCAGTTCCTGCGGGCTTCGAGACGCCAGGTTCGCATAGGTGCGAATCCCTGCCTCATCCAGCATGCGCTCATATACGGGACCAATGCCCATTATGGCCTGCAGATCGTCCAGGTCTTCCGCGACCATTTCGGAGGGGCCGGCTGGAGGTACCACCGGTTGGTCACCGGACTCCGGCGCCCTCTCAGCATCAGCCGGCGGCAACGGTGCCACCGGTGGCGTGGGGAGCGAAGCCGGACTCCAGCCTCCAGGAAGGGAAGGGAAACTCCTTGTCCCGCCCCGAGACAACACGACCGCCCCCAGTCCCCAGCTCAGTCCTACCAGGGAAAACACAGGCCCCAGACAGGGCACTAGTAACGCCAGCAACGTGATAAGCAACACACCCACCACGGCTGAGATCATAGGCAGCGGCCGCTCTGTGTTCAGCGCGGCCAGGAGACGCTCACCCACCATGAATCCCACCGCAATCCATCCGAAAACGCCGGCTATCGCCAGGACTATTCCCAGAATCGCTGCGATGGGAATACCACAGAGTGTGATCGCCAGGGCAACCATTACCAGCGCGGCAACAACCAGCGTCAGACACCCCACGCCTGTGCTGGCAATCGGCTGATCCGCGCTCATTTGCTTGACAGTGTTGACCTGCTCCGGCATTAGACTGATCAGTAGAAGCGCGATAAGAGCCAGACCGACCGCCAGCAAGCCGTCCGTGAACAAGCCTCGCAAGAATGACAGGAACCCAGACCCGCTGCGCCACTCGATCTGAGGTGCGGGGCCGGCCGGCAACCCTTCTGGAACGCGGTTGGGGCTGAAGGGGAGAAAGCGCAAGTCCCCAAAGCGAAAGCCCTCGACCACATCGCCCTGCACATCGGCACCAGCGGCCCGGCTCACCGGCCCGCCGACTGAGACTACATCCCCGCCTACGACGGCCGAATCATGAAGGCTTACCGGACCACCTATGGCAACGACATCCCCTTCGGCGCGGCCGGCGATAGACACAGGGCCGCCTACAGCAACGACATCGCCGTTGACCTCCCCACCACGCTTCACCGTAATCGGACCACCGAAGACGACAAGATCGCCATCGAATTTTTCGCCATTTTCGATCGTCACCGGTTCCCCGAATACAGGCCGGCCACCCTGCGCCAACGCAGGTGCTGGCATGAACACCAACATGGCAAGCAGCAAGAGAATAGGGACGACAATCCAGGATCGTTTCATAGGCTGACTTCTCCTCCGTACAGTAGCACTACTTGCTGGCCGGTCGAAAAGCGCCCTGGATGCCAGCGACCAGCCCTAGCCAGGTAGCCAGGGCTACCAGAGCCAGCATTGCATACAACAGAATCAGACCAGAGGGGACAACGCTCAGCACAACTTGACGAATCTCCCACCCCGCTTGAGTCCAGCTAAGCAGGGTGCCGCCAACCTGAATCAAGGTCGTAGCCCCAGGGCCTAACAGCGCTGTGGGGTTTGATTTGGGAATAAAACTAACCAACGAGAATATGGTGATAAGTACAAAGGCGACAGTCCCGGCGAAGAGGGCCACCGCCCCCACCCATGGATTCTGGGTTGGCCGTCGCCGGGCAAGGCGGGCCATCACCTTCGATGTGAAATCAACCGGAGGTGACACTTGAGGAGCTGCCGCGAGCAGGCCTTCGACCCGCTGAAGAGCAGACCACTCGGCACGGCAGGCCGCACAATCAGCAGCATGAGCTAATAGTGCGGCCTTCCGATCCGAGTCGACTCTGCTATCCAGAATCTCATGCATTAACTCACTGGCATCTGCACAACCCATGGTATCAACTCTCCTTTCTGGGGAGAAGGATTCTGAGTGCTTGGAGGTTCAGATCGCTCAAGATGCGATGCTCCTTCCATCGCCTCAGCCAGCATTCGCCGGGCGCGATGTAACCGCGACTTCACCGCACTGACCGTGGAATTGGTTACGGCCGCGATGTCCTGGTACGAATAGTCATACCAGTAGCGTAGAACAACCGCCAAGCGATAGTCCGGCGGCAATGTGTCTAGCATTGCCTGGATATGTTGGCCATCTGACCATTGCATGGCTGACTCTTCTGGATCGGGCGTTCGCGCGCGTAGTGGCTGCCAGGGCGGTAGATCCTCCATCGACACCCAGTTGATCCGGCGGCGACGCAGTTGGTCGATGCAGTAGTTTGACGCGATGGCCAGGAGCCACGACGAGAACTTGCGCTTCAGATCGTACGATCCGAGATGCGAGTAAGCTCTCAAGAAGGTCTCCTGTGCCGCATCTTCAGCATCGCCAGCATTTCCCAACATTCGATAGGCCAGGTTATAGACTGGTCCCTGATAGGCCTCGACCAGCCTGGCAAACGCCTGCTGATCCCCCTGCCGTGCCTGCAAAACCCAGGTGCGCTCAGCGTTCATTGGGTCCCTCCGTGCACTCAAAAATCCTGTACGAATAATAGCATAAAAGGTTGCGGAGTTCCTGACAATCTACTTACGCTAAGCTGACGTCGAATTAATGCGTACCGCGTATTGCGTACCTCTCAGAAGACATCTTTAGGAATGAGAATTAAATAACTTGCGCGTTTGCATCCTGACGCGAGCGCCGGTTGAGTAGCGGAGGCACACGCTTTTCGTGCCGGAGCGTATCGAAACCAAGCGGCCGGAGTGTAAAAGGCCTGTTTTCGAGACCCGCTTGGCTTCGATACGTCGCGGAGTTCATCCTGAGCTTGTCGAAG
>JBHHXF010000379.1:0-4162 GCA_046756905.1 Anaerolineae bacterium
GCGATGGCAACACACGTTGCGCCAATGGTCGCCAAGGCCAACAGCGTGATCGCTACTCGGATTGCGGGTTGCTCCATGCGGCGTTACTACTCAGCGGCTCCCGCCGGATCGCCAGATCCGTCGGCTAAAACGGCGAAATCGCACTGACACCGTGGCCTTCGGCCTGGATTTGACAATCCAGGCCGAGCAGGCTGAATATTAACCATGCGGCCTGTCATTCCGCAATCCGCAATCTGAAATCCGAAATGGGATTAGCGCAGCCGTGGATCCAGGGCATCGCGCAACCCGTCGCCGAAGAGGTTGAAGCCCAGGACCGTCACCATGATCGCCAGGCCTGGGAGGAACACCAGGTGCGGTGCTGTAAACACCTGGTTCCTTTCGGCGCCCAACATCGAGCCCCACTCGGGAGTCGGAGGTTGCGCCCCCAGACCCAGGAACGACAACGCTGCTGCGTCAAGAATTGCCGTGGCGACCCCCAAGGTTCCCTGAACGACCACTGGTGTGATGGAGTTCGGCAGGATACGGCGGAACAGGATTTGCGCAGGCGATGCCCCTATCGAATAAGAGGCCAGAACGAAGTCCATGCCCTTCACCGACAACACGCTGGCCCGCATTACCCGAGCGTAGGTTGGTATCGCAACGACTCCTATCGCGAGCAACGCATTGACCAGACCTGGTCCGAGGACACTAACAATTGCGATGGCCAGGAGCAATGCCGGAAACGCCAGCAGCACGTCCATCACTCGCATGATGGCGTCATCCACGCGTCCGCCGGCGTATCCTGCCGCTGCCCCCAGCAAGGAACCGACTACAATGGCGAAGCCAATGGCTGTGAAGCCGATGAAGAGTGAGTATCGGGACCCATAAACAACCCGGCTGAAGAAATCACGCACGTTGCCGTCAACGCCAAAGAAGTGTTGTGGTTGCTCTGGCGGACAGCCCAGGAGATGGATACAGGGCGGTGTTCGCTTCTTGACCTTTTCGATACCAATCAGGACCTGAGTGGGATCGTGGGTGGCGATTACAGGAGCAAAAATCGCAATCAATATCAGCGAACCCAAGATTGACATTCCCACAACTGCTGACCGATTGCGGAACAGTCGTTGCAACGTGTCACGGGCCGGACTCTTGGGAGCGCGCTCCTGGGCTCCGCTATTGACCAGAACTGCATTCGCAGTTTTCACAGTGCACCTCGTCAGCTCAAACGAATGCGTGGGTCCAGGTAGGCATACGACAAATCCACGATCAGGTTTACTGCGACGAACACGACAGCTATCACCAGGGTGAAAGCCTGTATGATTGGGTAGTCGCGGGCGGTAATCGCCTCAAACAGAATTCGGCCCACTCCCGCCAGGCCAAAGATAGTTTCTGTGAGCACAGCCCCGCCGAGCAATCCCCCGAGCGACAGCCCGATGATCGTAACGATAGGCAGCAAGGCATTCCTCATCGCATGGCGCATGACAACCACACGCTCAGCGAGCCCCTTGGCGCGAGCGGTGCGTGTGTAGTCCATACCCAGGACTTCCAACAGGCTTGAACGAGTAATGCGGGCGATAATGGCCATCGGGATGGTGCTGAGCGCGACTGACGGCAGGATCAGATGCTTGATCGCGTCCACCAGCACTTCCCAATTCCGCGTGATGATTGAATTGAAGATAAAGAGATTAGATAAGAACTCGACCAGGTGAAACGATAAGGAATCCTTTTCCAGTGACCAGCCGTAGACCTCATAGAAGGGTGTTGCAGACAGTCCGGCTGTAAGCCGGCCCGAGGGTGGCAGCCAGAGCGGTGTATCTTTGAGCAGCAGAGCGAAAACGTAGGCTAACATCAACCCCAGCCAGAACACCGGCATCGACACGCCAACATTTGCGCCCATCATCGTAGCAACATCTACTCTCGTGTTGTGCCGGACGGCCGAAATAACCCCGGCTGGTATGCCGATCATGATGGCGAGAGTCAGAGCTGCCACGCTCAGCTCAATAGTCATGGGGAGCCGCTCCACGAGGATGATGGAAACTGGCCGGTGAAAGCGGATCGAGTCTCCGAAGTCACCCCGCAGGACATCCCGCATGTAGATGCCAAACTGTACTGGGATGGGCCTGTCCAGGCCGTGGTCATGGATGAATCGGTCGCAGACTTCTTGAGTGGCTTTCTCGCCCAGGATCGCCTTGCAGGGATCCCCTGGGATCATACGTCCGAGCACGAAAGTGACCAGCAATATGCCAAATAGCACGGGGATACTCAACACCAGACGGCGGATGATGTACTGCAACATACGCAATTATTCTCCGGGTATATGGCTACGAAAAGGTTGGTAGTGAGCCACGTAGCGGAGCGGAGTGGCGTCGGGTGTGACAACATCTCGCTATGCTGACGGCGGCACTCCGCTGCTGACGGCACTCCGCTGCGCTGCGTGCCTTACTACGAACATCAAGTTCCTCACAAGTTGGGGGGTTCCCTACGACTTGGATGCAGCAACAACGCGGGATGGTGGGCTGTCTAACGCACAGCACCAACCATCCCGCGCTCTTAAGGTACACGCTAGCTCAAATGCGTGGGCAGGACTACTGACCCGAGTCCATCAAGCCGTCCCACAGGTAGGAGTAGTACTCAAACGCCCCTGTGTTCCCAGCATGATATGGGTTCGCGACGTCGATTCCGGCTGCCCAGGAGGCGACAACATCGCCGGCATCGAGATCGGAACCATCGTGGAACTTCACGCCCTCGCGCAGGTTGCACGTCCATACCGTCGAGTCGTCGTTGGCCACGCAGGAGGTCGCCAGGCGGGGTTCAACGTCGCCCGAGTCGATGGCATAGCCAAGCAGCGGCTCGACCACTTGCTGACAGGGCGCTAGCGACTCACCGTCGGTCTCGTCGGCGCAGTACAGGCTGATCGGCTCCGCGTTTTGCATAAAGACAAACGTGTCCTTGCCCGGATTTGTCCGGTGGAACAGCGGTGCGCCGAAGGGCCGGAAGTGAGCGTTCTCTACCGTGCTCAGCGCTGCCGAAGCCGAAGCCCCGTGAGCGATTGGGACCATCGGTATCAAGTCGCGAATGGCGTTATTGGCCTTCTCGTAGAGCGACGCGGCTTCAGCCGGATCGGCGATCTGCGAGGCTTGCTCTAGCACCTCATATATCTCGGGGTGCGGATCTCCGAACTGTGGGTTGGCCGCGCTGAAGTGGAAGTCCAGGAAGTTGGTGACGTGCGGATAGTCCGCACCCCAACCTAGGAGGTAGAAGCCATCCAGGTTGCCCTCGGTGGATTCGGCGATGAACTCACCCGACTCCATCACGACGACTTTGGCCTCGATCCCCAGGTTGTCCCTCAACTGCGTCTGGAACTCAACCGCCACCAAACCCGGCTCAGGCAAGTATCCTCGGAACACGTCACGGTAGAAGATACTCGTCTCGAAGCCGTTCGGGTAGCCGGCGTCGGCCAGCAACGCGCGGGCGGCCTCTGGATCAAAGTCGTACCAGGACTCACCCTGGCAGCCGTTGGGGATGGAGCACGGCGTGAAGTGAGACGCCACCTCCGAACCCTCTGGATAGAAGTTGTCCACGATGCGCTGGCGGTCAATCCCCATCGCAATAGCCTTGCGGACGTTCACATCATCAAATGGCGTGAAGGTGTTGGTCATCGCCAGGTAGAGGATGTTCGGGTTCGCCACGGGGATGAAGGTGAGGTTGGGGTCGTTCTTCACCGTCTCGAAATCGTCCGGGCTCAGGTTCGTGATCTGATCCACGGTTCCGGCCTGCAGTTCAAGCAACCGGGCTGCACCCTCGGTCGACCAGCGGAAGACCAGGGTATCAAATGGCGGCTTGTCGCCCCAATAGTCCTCGAAGCGCTTGAAGGTGATGCTATCGCCCCGGGCCCACTCTTGAAGCATCCAGGGGCCTGTGCCAATGGGATGCTCGAGAATCTCACCCGTTCCACCCGTCTTGGCGATCCACTCGGCCGGCTGGACACCGAAAGGAGTGAAAGCGGCCTTCGCTGGAAATGCCGGATCTGGCTTGCACAAGGTGAAGCGCACGGTCAGATCGTCAACCGCAGCGATTTCCAGGATCTTGCCGCCATAGTCACAGTTGGGGGCGCTGACCGATGCCCCCGCCGGCGCAGCCGGGGCAGCGGCGACGGTCATGCCGACACCGGGCTGGAAGCTGG
>JBHHXF010000380.1:0-4152 GCA_046756905.1 Anaerolineae bacterium
TGTCGCTGAACAGTGCACCGCTCCACGTGGGGAAAGCCCTGGATAGACATCTCTTCGCCAACCGGGTCAGCACCGTCCTCACCTCGGCCACTTTGCAGGTCAACGAAAGCTTCGACCACATCAGAGATCGCCTGGGTTTGTGGAACGTCCGCGAACTGTCGGTCGGATCGCCCTTTAACTTTCGCGCCGCAGCATTGCTCTTCGTGCCGACGGACATCCCAGAGCCAGGCCAGCCATACTATCAGAAAACGGTCGAGAAGGCGATGGTGGAGCTTTCAGAGGCGATCCGCGGGCGAACGCTGGCGCTGTTCACCTCTCACAGCCAGTTGCAGACGACGTACCGCGCCATTGGCCGGCCACTGGGCAACGCCGGCATCTCCGTGTTGGGTCAGGGTCTGGACGGTTCGCGTGCTCACCTGCTCAAGACGTTCAAAGACGACGGCGACACCGTGCTGCTGGGGACTCGCAGCTTCTGGGAAGGGGTGGACGTCGTGGGGCCGGCCCTCAGTTGTCTGGTCATCGCTCGCCTGCCCTTCGATGTACCAACTGATCCGGTGTTCGCTGCGCGGAGCGAGACGTTCGACAACCCCTTTATGGAGTATGCTGTGCCGCAGGCGGTCCTGCGATTTCGCCAGGGGTTTGGCCGGCTGATCCGCAGCAAGACCGATCGCGGGGTCGTCGTGCTGTTGGACAAGCGTGTGCTGACCAAGCGGTACGGCCACGTGTTCCTGGACTCCTTGCCGGCCTGCGTAGTGCGCCGGGGTCCGCTGAACGAACTCCCCGAGGCTGCGGCTAACTGGATTGCCGGCGGCGAACAGGCGCAAGCCCTCAGTGACCGCTGGAGTGCTGCTGGAGCCGACTGGGACGAGGAGTACTTCTAGCTAATTTGGGTATTGGGTATTGGATATTGGGTATTGGATATTGGATACCACGTTGCATCGAGACCCGAATATCTAATACCCAATATCCAGTACCCAATACCCAATACCCAGTATCCAACTGAAGGAGGCGTCACACAATTATGATTGAAGCTAATGATCTGCGTTCAGGCAGTGTGTTTGAGGTTGATGGAGACCTCTTCGAGGTCTTGACTTATCAGCACCAGAAGATCGGCCGAGGCGGTGCAACGGTCAAGACCAAGCTCAAGAATCTGCGGACTGGCTCGACCATCGACCGCACGTTTTCCTCGAACGACCGGCTACAGGATGTCCGGCTGGAAAGCCGCCAGGTTCAGTTTCTGTACCGTGATAGCGACCTCTTCTATTTCATGGATACCGAGACATACGACCAGCCGGTGTTGCCGAGGGATGCGCTGGGCGATGCGGTCAACTACTTGAAGGAAAGCATGACACTCCAACTGTCCATGCACGAGGGCGAGGCTATTCGGGTTGATTTACCAACCACCGTCGATTTGGAGGTGATCAAGACACCGCCGGCCTTCAAAGGCGACACCGCTTCGGGCAGCACCAAGAAAGCGACCCTCGAAACGGGAATCGTGGTGGATGTTCCGTTCTTCATCGACCAGGGTGATTTTGTGCGCGTAGACACGCGTACCAACGCCTATGTGACCCGCGTCTCTTCCTGAGACGAATACCCCACTATTTCTCAACGTTCTGCAGCAGGTATTGACAAAACCGGTAGAAAACTGATATAATATAGTCAGGAGTCCACGGCCACAAGGTAGTTTTGGCGTGTCGCTGCGCGCGGTGCGAACCTTCTTCTCCCCGGCAGTTGCTACTTTCCCATGTCGTCACTTAGTCAGAGAGTGTTAAGCTGCATCTCATCGGCGTGACCGATTCAACGGAGTTATCCGCTGTTGCCGGCCTGCCCTGAGACGGAAGGAGGAAGTGTTATGGAATCCTCACAACTGACTCACGGCCAACAGCTCACATCGTTCAGCAAACTTCACCCAGGAAGCTGTGCCTGGCGGCCCCCCGCCCGTCTATGGTTAATTCTGCTGCTCCTGCTTCTCTCGCTGACAGGATCAGTGTCGGCGGCTGAACAGCACCAGCCGGCCCACGATGGTGCGCTGGCTGCAGGAACGCCAGCGATTTTGAGCCAGGTTGGGCCCAATCAGCTCTTACCTCCCATCGACGAAAACATGTGTCCGGGCGAAATCTATCCATTTGAGTTGACCATCTACCTGCCCCGGACGCCGGCCAAAGGTGACATCGTCTTCGCCTTTGATACCACTGGCAGTATGGCGCCCGTGATCTACTCTGCCCAGGAGAATGCTATCCGCATCATGGACGATCTTAACAGACTGATCTCCGATGTGCAGTTTGGGGTCATGGACATTGAGGACTATCCGTTAGAACCGTACGGCGCTAATGACAACCAGGCATATCGGCTGCATCAGTCCCTGACAACCGATCGTAACGCTGTTCGTTTTGCCATAGACACCCTGGAGGCAAACTCAGGGAGCGATCAACCCGAAGCCTATACCCGGGCAGTCTATGAGGCGCATGCCGATTCCCGACTCGGTTGGCGGGAGAACGCTCGCCACTTGTTGTTGATCTTTGGTGACAGCTTCCCGCACGACAATGATCTCAACGAAGGGATGGCCCATCCGCCGCACAGGAACAAGGGTCCGAGATGGGAGACGGGACACCCTCCCAGCCTGCTGGACCTGGGACGGGATGGCGTGCCTGGGACCTCGGACGATCTGGACTTTCAGACCGAATTGGCTACGCTGGTGGAGCGGGACATCACGCTGCTTTCTGTGGTAACACCTGCTTTCGGGTATCCGGCACCCACTCAGATGGAACTGGTAACATACTGGAACTTCTGGGCTGCGCCCAGCGGTGGGAAATCTGTGCCTCTCTGGAATGCCGGCGATCTCCCAGAGCTCATTCGCAATATCGTTGAAGACACAATCGTGGGTGTCATCAAACGATTGACTCTGGAAACAGAGCCGGAGTTCTTCACCTCATGGGTCGTATTCGATCCGGCCGAGATCAACGACATCGAGATTCCGATGAGTGGCGCGCTGTCCTTCCTGGGACGTGTGGAGGCGCCGCCCGACGCGCTGGCCGGCACCTACGATTTCCGAATTATCGCTGTCGGAGATGGGATCGTGTACGGCGAGAAACAGGTGAGAATCACTGTGCCAGAACAATGCTTCCCGGATCGCGACTATCCGAACTGGTTCTATCTGCCGCTCATTATGAAGGCGCACGCTGAAAATGAATCGGGAGGCTCAGGCCGCCGTCTACAATGATGGTCTGGCCGCGAATCATGGATGCTTCTTCGGTGCACAGGAATGTTACCACGTTGGCAATATCCTGGGCCGTGAGCAGCCGGCCAGCCGGAGTTACCTCCACGGCCGCCTCCAGCATCTCTTCACCCACCGGGAAGAATCTCAGCGTTTCCGACTCGACGACGCCACCGGATACGCAGTTAACGGCGATATTCATTGCAGCTAGCTCCACCGCCAGATAGCGCGTTAGGGCTTCCATGGCCGCCTTGGAGGTGCCGACCAGGACGTACTCCGGCAGAAACACGCGGGTGGAGCCGAGGCTGGAGATGTTCACAATCTTGCCCCCACCCCGAGGCTCCATGAGCCGGGCCGCGAACTGACTGGCGAAGAGGACAGCTCGGGCGTTGATGCTCATGGTCCACTCCCAGCCCTTCACCCGCTGCTCCATGGCCGGCCGGTTGTAGCCCGACGCGGCGTTGTTCACCAGAATATCGAGTCCGCCAAAGACCTCCTTCGTTTCCTCGAACATGGCCTCGATCTGATCGATCTCTCGCAGGTCGGCGCGGATGGCGTGGGCGCGCCGGCCCATGCCCTGGATAGTAGCGACTGTCTCGTCGGCGGCGCCGGCTTTGCGCACGTAGTTGATCACTATATCGGCGCCTCGTCGAGCCAGGTCCAGCGCGATGGCCTGGCCAATGCCGCGCGAACTGCCGGTGACAAGGGCGACTTTCCCCTCAAATGACATCAAGCTCTTACTCCTCTCATCTCGTTTTTTGATTCCCCCCGTATCTTCTCAATAATCCGTGGTGGCGTAGGGGCGAGGCAAGTCGGAGAGCAAGTTCTTTTGCTTCGATACCACCAATCCGACTTGCCTCGCCCCTGCTTCTTGAGAACATACTCACACCCCATTGTAACACCAGAGCCAAGATTTCGCAACGACGCACGGAAATCCG
>JBHHXF010000381.1:0-4135 GCA_046756905.1 Anaerolineae bacterium
CGCACCGTTGCGCTGTTCGACGATGGTAACACAGTTCCGTTTGTCGCCCGCTATCGAAAAGAGGTGACCGGCGGCCTGGATGAGGCGCAGTTGCGCACAATCCAGGAGCGGCTGGCCTATCTGCGCAACCTGGAAGAGCGTAGGGCGACGGTTCTGGCCAGCATAAAAGAGCAGGGCAAGCTCACGCCGGAGCTGGAACATGCCATTCGGGGGTCGACCACCCTCCAGCAGGTTGAAGACCTGTACCGACCCTACCGCCCCAAACGACGCACACGGGCGACGATTGCACGCGAGCGGGGCCTGGAACCCCTGGCTCAGCAGATTCTGGCCCAGGCTGCCGGCGATCCCGAAGCCCTGGCCGTTGACTTCCTGTCGGACGAAGTGCCGACCGTCGAGGACGCGCTGGCCGGCGCGCGAGACATCGTGGCCGAAACGGTGGCCGAAGACCCGGAGGTCCGCAACGACATTCGCCGGCTGATCCAAACCGCTGGCCAGATCACCTCTACTCTCGCCGACCCCGAGAAGGACCCGCGTGGCGTCTACCGGGCATATTACGAATTCTCCGCCCGCGTCTCTGCGATTCGGCCCCACCAACTGCTGGCTTTGAACCGGGGTGAAGACGAGGGCGCTCTCCGCATCCGCGTGGAAGTCTCCGACGAGCCGGCCATCGAGTCGGTTCAGAAGAAGTATTCCCCCCAGGCTGAATCGAGAATCGCCCAGCAACTGGCAGAGGCCGTCGAGGATGGCTGGAAGCGCCTGCTGGGACCATCGGTTGAGCGCGAGACGCGCAGTAGCCTGACCGAGGAATCCGACGCGCACGCGATTCGCGTGTTCGCCGAGAACCTGCGCCCCCTGCTGCTGCAACCGCCGCTGCGTGGTGTGCGTGTCATGGGCATCGACCCTGGCTACCGCACCGGCTGCAAAGTCGCGCTGGTCGATGAGACTGGCAAGTTCATCGGCGGCACGACCATCTACCCCCACGAGCCGCAGCGTCAGTGGGATAACGCTAAACAGACGCTGTGGAAGCTGATCGATCAGGCCGAGATTGGCGTTGTGGCCATCGGCAACGGCACAGCCTCGCGCGAGACGGAGCAACTGGTGGCCGAGGTCATCGGAGAGAGTCACAACAGCCCTTCGACGGGCTCAGGACGCGGCGTCAGCTACGCCATGGTGAGCGAGGCCGGCGCTTCGGTCTACTCGGCGTCGGAGCTGGCGCGCCAGGAGCTGCCGGATTTGGATGTGTCCATGCGCGGTGCGGTGTCGATTGCCCGCCGGCTGCAAGACCCCCTGGCCGAACTGGTGAAGATCGATCCCCGCTCCGTCGGCGTGGGCCTGTACCAGCACGACGTGGACCAGAAGAAACTGTCGGAAACGCTGGACAGCGTGGTGGAGTCGGTGGTGAACCAGGTGGGGGTGGATCTGAACACGGCGTCGCCGGCCCTACTGCGGTACGTGGCCGGCCTGTCCGCCCGCGTCGCCTCGAACATCGTGAAGCATCGCGAGGAGCACGGCCCCTTTGCCACGCGGCAGGCGTTGCTGAAGGTTGCCGGCCTGGGGCCGAAGACGTTCCAGCAAGCCGCCGGCTTCCTCAAGCTCCCCGACGGCAAGAACCCGTTGGAGAACACCTTCATCCACCCGGAGTCGTACGGGGTGGTGGAGCGGCTGTTCGAGCGATTCGGGGTCACCTTCGACGACGGGGATCTGCCGAGCCTGGCGGCGTGGATTCGCGAGATGATGCAGGACGAGGGGTTGAGCGTGAAGGCGTTGGCTCAGGAGCTGGACGTCGGGGTGCCAACCCTGACCGACATTCTGGCCGACCTGGGCCGGCCTGGCCGCGATCCGCGCGACAGCCTGCCGCCACCGATTTTGCGCCAAGACGTGCTGAAGATGGAAGACTTGAAGCCAGGGATGCGGCTCAAGGGCACGGTGCGTAACGTGGTGGACTTCGGCGCCTTCGTGGACATCGGCGTGAAGCAGGATGGCCTGGTCCACGTGTCCGAGATGGCGGACCGCTACGTACGCAACCCCTACGATGTGGTGGCCGTGGGTGACGTGGTGGATGTGACGGTCCTCAAGGTGGATGTGGAACGCGGGCGAATTGGGTTGAGTATGAAGGGGTCGAACTGAATGTGTCGAGGAAAAGCAGAAGTCCCAAGTAACCTCGGAGTTCTAAGCCGGCTTCCAGTAGCTTACTTTGGTCCTCGCTTGCGCGGGACACCTCCCTTCCCCTAGTCTGCCTACTTGCTCGACCCGTAGACCGGGCTTTCGGCTCGTTGGCTTCCCCGGTGTTGCCACCTTTTCACCAACTTACGGCTTCTGCCTCCCGCGAGGGAGGCTTCTCCCGCTCACCAGCTTCAGGAGATTTTCGGCTACTTTCCGCTGTTAGAGTTCCTCTTGCTTCTCGGGACTTCTGTGCTGAGCATTATACCTGATTTCGACATGTTTGTCAAGACCCTACGCAAGCCTCATACCGGGTGATCGCAGGACGTTAAAAGTGACAAAGTAACTATATACGGTATATAGGCTGCGTGTCCTGTCTGTCGGTTGTGGTTTCCAAGCCAAGGCTCCGGTTCTTTAAGGATGCTTAAAGTTTCTGCAATTTTTCGAATTTGACCCAGTTTAGGAAGCGAAATCACAATACGGCGGTAAAAGTGCAGCAAGAAACACTTGACATATAGGTAATTCTATAGGATAATGCAGACACATCGCAGTGGAATTGAGAAGCTTGTTTTGAAGGGAGCTGTCGGATGACAGAGCCAGAAGATAATGGACGTGTCCGCGATCTTGTGTTTGCACACCCCAGCGAGGAAGAATTCGCCCGACTGTTAGATTTTTATCAGATCAAATGGGAATACGAGCCGCGGACATTTGTCCTTCATCGCTATCCGGATGGGAACATCAAGGAAGCCTTCACACCGGATTTCTATCTGCCCGTCCAGGATCTCTACGTGGAGCTAACAACGTTGGACCGCAGCCTAATGACGACTAAGCGTAGAAAGATTCGTCGCCTACGCAGTATTTATCCAGATGTCAACATCAAGTTATTCGATCGGCACCATTTCCAGTGGTTGCTGATGAAGTACGGGATGGACGATCAGAGCAACGAGTTGATTGGCAAAGAGGCGCTGGAGTCCGGCGGCAACAACTGAGATTCTTGTTGCTATCGAAATCCAAAGCGCCAAACAAGATCGACCAAGGTGTGACAAAGGATTGGCGCTAGCAGGCCCTCACTACGCTCGTACGCCCAACCGTAGAACAGGCCGGCCATCGTCGCCAGACCCACATATGCCAGGCGCTCGACAACGGCATCGGCGTTGTTCCAGTGCATCAGACCAAAAGCTAATGATGCCAATGCTAGCGCCAGCCGAGGATTCCGCAAGTGTTTGCTTAGGCCGTTCTGCAATATACCTCGAAAGAACAACTCCTCTGGAATCGCCACTGTCAGAAATAGGCCGACAAACTGAAGGATTACGACCGACACACGAGGGATTGTCGTGGGGGGGAACTCGAGGAAGTTAATGGCCAGGCCCACAGGAACGGCGATCGCAGCGAAGCCGGCTGCGGCTGACAGCGCAATCCCGATGTCCGACCATCGCGGAATCAGTCGATACCCCAGCCCAGGCAGATCCCGCAGTACACCATACCCGTAGACGGCAATGACAGTCAGCGTGATAGCCCACCAGGCGTAAGCCAGGTCACCGAGGCCATACCACAGGTCATAATTCCAGCGGAAGTCAAAGGGAATCCACAGGAAGACCCAGAAAGTGGTATCGGTCCACATCATGCGGGGATACCCACGGTCGGCCTGAGCCAGCGTGCCGATAGTGATGAATACGCCAGCCACGTAAACCGCGGTCGCGTACGGATCGAACCGCCCCATGGCAAGCCCCCCCAGCACGTAGCACACAATTGGCAGGAGCATCCACCGCTGTTCGACGCGCAGGATGCCCCCGGTTCGCGCCCGCAACCACTCCCATGTGTCGGGATGGCCCAGTGCCAGTTGGGCGACGACCAGCGGTAGAATGCTCAACAAGGTCAGAGCCCAGCCAAAGGGGGTAAGGGGAACACCGGCTGCCTCGCCGGCGAACAACCCGTAGCCGGCCACTAGAGCGATGGCCGTCGACGCGACCAGGTA
>JBHHXF010000382.1:0-4132 GCA_046756905.1 Anaerolineae bacterium
TTATACTATGGATATCGCGCACGTAACAACGAAAGGCGGCTCGTAGTGAGCCACGTCGAAGGGCTGCGTGCCTGACTACAAACAGTCAAAAGAGGAGGACATTTCATGGGTGAACTCGTGCATACATCAAGAATCCGCATTTTCCAGGACAAGCGACCCAAGCGCCGGGCCTACGTTGAGGGCTTTGAAGACCCCATCTACTTCGGAGTACACGGTGGGATAAAGGAGTTTTACGGCCTGGAGCCGGACGAAGATATTCCGGCCACACTGGATCACCTTGTCGCCTCGGTAGGCGGTTGACTGACCGGCACATTAGCTGGCGCGCTGGCAGCGCGCGGGATCACGTACGAGCCGGGCGAACTCTACTCCGACGTCGAAGGGGACATCCGCAGCTTGGATGGCGTGATGGTGATCACTGACATCCGGGTTAAGTACCACCTAAAGGTGCCGATGGACAAACGCGAGGCCGCCGACCGCGCACTGGCCGTCTACTCACGCGGCTGCCCGGCCTATCAGAGTGTGAAGCGGGGCATCAGCGTCGAGTGGGATGCAGAGATCGAGGAGGTGTAGCTCACCGATAGGCGTGTATGCTTCGACAAGCCCCTCGACAGGCCCCTCGACAGGCTCGGGAGGGACCTCGGGAGGGGCCTCAGCACGGCGTCGAGGCCAAGCGACTTGGCGAGACCCGC
The DNA here is from genome assembly GCA_046756905.1 of Anaerolineae bacterium. Taxonomy (GTDB): domain Bacteria; phylum Chloroflexota; class Anaerolineae; order Epilineales; family JAANWY01; genus JBHHTZ01. The sequence continues at coordinate 690 of JBHHXF010000382.1, forward strand.
TCCCTGGGTCTCGATAGAGTGTGACCAAAATTTGTTGGGACCTATGAAACCACTCAGATCAGCCTTCGCGGCGAGGCGAGCAATGAATTGCCCGCCTGATACTACGAAACCCGTTAAAACGGGTTGATTGAGCGCGAAATCAGTGCGTTTCAACGCACTTCGCAATATCAGGCGGCGAATTCATTCGTCGCTCAGGTGGCTGGCTGCAAATCGCCCCAACAGATTTTGGTCACACTCGTCTCGATACGGCCTTCGGCCACTCGACCGGCGGTCGCTAGCCACTTAGGTTGACGCGCATTGGCTGAAGGCCCCGCGCGGGCTGTGGAACGACTGAAGTTGTTACTACGAGTGGAACTGAAGTCGTTACTACGGGGAATCATCGTCAGCTCGTCCAGACCTTACCTCAACACCGGCCAGATCCTCCAACACAGTCACAATCGCCGAGTTGTCCAGGTCCCCGCGGCCGGCGGCGAGCAAAGCCGCGTACAACTCTCGCACAACAGCCGTCACCGGCAGCGGGGCCTGCACCGCACACGCGGCATCGGCGACGATGTTGAGGTCTTTGTACTGCATCTGGGCCTTGAAACCTGGCCCCAGGTCGCGGCGCAAGATCTGCGGCGCGCGCACTTCCAGGGCCCAGCAGCGGGCGGCACCGCCGCTGATCGCCTCGATCACGCGCGCTGGATCGACGCCGCTCTTGGCGGTCAACACCAAAGCCTCGGCCATAGCGGCCATGGTGCCGGCCACGATGATCTGATTGGCCGCCTTGGCAGTCTGGCCGGCCCCGCTCTCGCCCACGTAGGTGATGCCCTTGCCCATCGCCTGGAAGATGGGCCGGCAGGCGTCAAACGTCTCTCTGGGACCGCCAACCATGATCGACAGCGTTCCCTCCTGCGCGCCGATGTCGCCGCCGCTGACCGGCGCGTCCAGCATTGAGATGCCGACCTCTGCCAACTTGGCCGCCAGGCTTCTAGTAAAGGCTGGTGAGATGGTGCTCATGTCGATGTAGATCAGGCCGGGCCGGGCAGCCTCGATGATGCCGTCGGGACCGAGAACTACCTCCTCCACCTCCGGCGAATCGGGCACGCAGGTGATGACTACGTCGGAGTTGGCTGCGACCTCGCGGGGTGTGGAGGCCGGCGCTGCCCCCTCGACCGCCAGTTCCTCAACCGGCGCGCGGCTGCGGTTGTGGACGGTCAGGTGGTAGCCGGCCCGCATCAGGTTACGCGCCATCGGTTTGCCCATCAAACCCAGGCCGATGAAACCGATCTTGATTTTATCGCCAGTCATCGAATCGCTCCCTGTAAGCATTGTGAGTTTGGCTCAGCAAGGCTGAAGTCGTGAAACGTGAGAAAATCCTCACGTTTCACGTTTCACGGCTACAGCTCAATCAACTCCATCCTCTCCAGCAACTCAAAGTACTCAATGAGCAGCTCCGCCTCACGCTTCCCCGTTTCCAACTCGACCAGATCGATGATTTCGGCCAGGGTGCGCCGGCCATCAGCGCGATACAGGGCCAACACCGGGATGAGCCGAATGGCCTCTGGGTGCTCCTTGCCCAGTCGGTACAGGCGCTCCTGATCCTCGGGCGAGAGAAGCCGGCGCCGGTCACGTGTGGCCATGTCGATGGGGCCGCGATGGAGCCGGTGAGGGACCATCTGGGCTGCACGTGTCTCGACTTCGTCCGGTTCCGGGAGGTTAAGCGCCGGCAGCTCGTCGATGCCCAGGCCGGCTGCGTGCTCGCGGATGGCAGTCAGTGTTCGCGACAGCTCACTCTGCGCAAAGCGGTCCAGCTCATCGGCATGGGTTTCGAGCCGGAGGTCTGAACTCAGGCGATGGAGCGATTGAAGCGCCTCGTGCGCGCGCTTGGTCTCATAGTCGGTGCGACGCTGGAGAGCGGCTGCCTGGCGCGCCAGTGTGGCTGCCGCCTCATCGCTCTCTACACCCATCGCCTGAGTGACCGCATCATTCATCCGGTCAACGGTCTGGCGCTTGAAACGGGCGACCATGGCGTGGGCCAGCCACATGGCTTCGTGGGGGCCGGCGTTGGCCAGGAAGTACGCGTAGGTGCCAGCAATCGTCCCGGCGCGGGCCAGCATGTGGGGGCTCACCCGGTCCAGAGTGTCGAAGGAGGTGTGGTAGAACTTGTCGGGCCATTGGTTCAACATCGGGCAGGGAATGCCAACGGTGGGATCGGCCAGGATGTAGTGATCGCTGCCCGGCATGTAGGGCGTCTCGGCCCAGCGGAACAGCGGGTAGCCGCCCGTCCCGCCAAAGCCTCTGGCGTCGTCGGAGACGGCTTTGAACAACTCGACCGCCAGGGTGTCCGCGAAGCTCGGGGTGGCGTGAGGTGAGCCGATCATCAGCAGTGAAGAGCCTGTCTGCTCCTGATCCTCACCCACCATGTCCAGGTTGATCGCGGCCACCGCCCTGGGGATGAGCGCCTCGTGGGTTGCCAGGTAGGCCAGGGTGCCGGTCATCTCTGGCATCCAAATGAAGCGGATGGACCGGCGCGGAGCGGCAAGGTCGCCGGCCTCGATCAGCCTTTGGAGCGTGCGTGCGATTTCCATCGCCGTCGCCGCCCCCGACGCATTATCGTTGGCCGACGGCTGCGGGTGACATAGGTGGCTCAGCACCCAGACTTCGGCATCTGTCTCGCCAGGAATGATCGCTGTCACGACTTCTATCTCCCCGTCCTTAAATTCGGTGTCCACGTGGGCACGAACGCGCACCCGCCCCTCACCGTTTTCGCGCCGCTTTGCGATCAGCTTGCGCAGGCGATCACCTTCACGCGGCGATAGGACGAAGCCGAAGGTCTTTTCGTCCTCGGGCGCCCACCAGAAGGATGTGTACTGCAAGGCGTCGGGCAGGTCCCAGCGTTCACGGACTGGCGGAGCGTCCCGCATCCCGTCGTGGATGAGGCCGACAGCGCCGCGCTGCTGGCAGGCCAGTTGGCGGACGCGGTCCAGGTCGCCATCGGTGAGCACGATCTTGCCGGCCACGTCCAGGCCGGCGTAGTGCTCTTCCTCCGTACCATCCTCCAGGACGACGACCTCGGCCTCGCCATGCCACGAAGTGCTGCGTTGAATGACGGAGAGCTTCACAGACTCATAGTCTGCCAACGAACGCGCCTCCTCCGGGGGCTCAATGAGTTGCAGGGTGGCAGCGTAGCATGTCCATTCCTGGAACATGGGCATAGACCAGAAGCGGGTGGACTGGTCGGCGGAGAAGGAGAGCAGGTCGGCGTCCAGGCCCCAGCCGGTCAGCCTATCGCGGACCTGTTGAGCGGCCGCTCGGTAGCCGGGCGTCGCCTGAATCCGATGGTGTCGGATAATGTCGGCAACATGCTCTTTGGCGGCTTGACCGGAGAAGCCGGCGCGGATTATCTTTAGTGTCTGGTGATACATCCGTTACTCCTTCATTAAACCGAAATTGTGGTGAAA
>JBHHXF010000383.1:0-4129 GCA_046756905.1 Anaerolineae bacterium
CTGAGCCTGTCGAAGTGCTGTCGAAGGGACGCTCAGCCCAGGATTCGCGGCAAGTGTCCTCTGGAGTTGGCCGGCTACGACCTCGGTCACGTGCCTATGGCCTCCCTGTGCGCCGGCCTCAGCGTCGCCTGGCCTCTCGATGTGGCTCAAAACCTTGTCCCCAACTCATGACGGTCGCGGCAACTGATGCGGTGCCTGTCCCTGTTTGATGCTATAATTGGAGTGTATGGGGACCATGAACCGAACTCAAGAGAGAAAGCATTGAGCATTTCGAGTACAATCGAGGTGTGACACGACGGCGCAACTGGAGCTAGACAGTCAATAGAAAGAGGGTATGGATTCATGAACGGCCTGATTGAGACCGCCTACGAGCGGGCGAAAACCATACTGGCGCAGGAGTGTAGCCCCATCGGGCTGATGGCCTCGCCAGAGGGCTACCCCCACGTCTGGGCGCGCGACAGCGTGATCACGGCCCTCGGGGCGCAGTTGGTGCCTGGCCACGAAGCCTGTCTACGTGTCTCGCTTCAGACGCTGGCCGGCCAGCAGTCAGAGCTGGGGGCCATTCCTAACAACGTGAGCGTGGCTACGGGCCGGCTGGACCACACCAACGCCGGCTCCGTGGACTCCAACCTGTGGTTCATCCTGGGCCATGCCTTCGAGTATCGCGCCACCGACGATGTTGAGTTCCTACGTGCCCAGTGGATGGCAATGGAAAACGCGTTGCTATGGCTGCGCTACCAGGATTCCAACGGCTGCGGCTTGCTGGAGGTACACGAAGCCGCCGACTGGGCCGATCTGCTGGCCAATCGCTTCAACGTTCTCTACGACAACGTGCTGTGGCACGCCGCGCTGCGGGCCATGGCTGAGATGGCGAGGGCTCTCGGCCTGGATGGAGCGCGATACGACGAGATGGCCGGCGACGTGTGCCACAAGATTCGCATTTTGCTGTGGGTGGGGCCGGAAAACGCGGACGAGTGGGGCCCGAACTGCCCGGGCCACGCAGAGTGGAAACACACGCTCAGCCAGGTGGACCCCCTGTTGGTGAAACGCCCCTACTTCCTGCCCTACGTTGCCTTCCGCGACTTCGGCGACTACTGCGACGTGTTCGGTAACTTGCTGGCGATCCTCTTCGATGTCGCCAACGAGGCCCAGGAGAGGCGCATCCTGACCTACCTGCACCAGGTAGGCATCGCAGACCCCTACCCGGTGCGGGTACTGCAGCCGGTCATCTACCCCGGCGACAAAGACTGGCGCGAGTACTACCGCAACAACAACCTGAACCTGCCGGAGCAGTATCACAACGGCGGCATCTGGCCTTTTGTTGGTGGCTTCTACGTGGCAGTGCTGGTCAAGACCGGACGGCTGGCGGAGGCGCGCCGGCATCTGGAGAAGCTGGCCGAGGTCAACCGACTGGGTGTGGAGGAGGAGTGGGAGTTTAATGAATGGTGCCACGGGCGCTCAGGTCAGCCCATGGGCTACCCGCACCAGGCCTGGTCAGCCGGCATGTACATTTTCGCCTACTACTGCGTGCGCGACGGACGAGTGCCGGCGTTCTGGGAAGGTGAGGCAGTTCATGCCTGATGCAGCTACGATGTTCCTGCTTCCGCCTGTATGACCTTCTTGATCGCCGACCGCAGGTCTTCATCCTCGAAAGTGTCAGCCAGGAACCCCAGTCGCTCGACGAATCCGTTGTCTTCCAGGATGACGATGTTGCGTGCCTGTACCTCGCGCAGGAAACGATTGTATGACACGCCAGCCATCGCTGCCGCACCTCGTAGATCAGCCCTGCGCTCCAAATAGGCTTGAATGGCCAACCCGATCCCTCGATAACTGGGGACTCATTCATGCCGAGGTGTACTAGCAACGCCACGCATACATCATATTCAGATTGCCAGGAGTGTCAACATATGGATTGCGTCCAAGGACACAAACTGCTACAATTGAAACTGCAATGAACTCCGGTACAACTCGATAGGACCATGAAAGTCAGATGAAACATAAACACGACCTGTATCCAATGTTGGACGTTGAAGACGCAGTAGCACGTTTCCTGAGCCATTTTGAGCCGTTGGAGCCGGAGACGGTGCCCGTGCTGGAGGCGCTGGATCGGGTGCTGGCCGAAGATGTGGCCGCGCCCATGGACATCCCACCCCTGGCCAACACTGCCATGGACGGCTACGCCCTCCGCTGCGACGACACCGCCGGCGCACAGCCCGACAACCCGCGCCGGCTGCGCGTGGTGGCCGATCTGGCCGCCGGCTACGTTCTCGATGAACCCATCCTACCGGGCACGGCGGTGCGCATCATGACCGGCGCTCCCGTCCCTCCCGGCGCCGAGGCTGTGGCCCCCTTCGAGGAAGTCGAGCGCGACGGCGATGAGATTCTGATCTTCAAGGGCTATCCCCACAACAAGAACATCCGCGCCGCCGGCGAGGACGTCAAAGCCGGCCAGGTAGTGCTGCGGCGCGGCGACGTGCTGACACCGCCGGCCATCGGCATGCTGGCTGCGCTGGGACGCACCGAAGTGAGCGTCCACCGCCGGCCCCACGTCGCCATCCTCTCCACCGGCGACGAGGTCATCGAGCCGGACGCACCCTGGCAGCCCGGCAAGATTCGGGATGCCAACGGCTTCGCCAACGCCGCCCAGGTGCTGACCTGCGGCGGCGTTCCCCTGCGACTGGGCATCGCCCGCGACACTATGGAGGATCTGACGGCCAAGATTCGGGCCGGCCTGGAGCACGCCGCCGACCTGTTCCTGACCTCCGGCGGTGTGTCGGTGGGCGATTTCGACGTGGTGAAAGAGGTGCTGGCTGCCGAGGGTGAGATCAGCTTCTGGCGAGTGCGCATGAAACCCGGCAAGCCGCTGGCCTTCGGGACGATCCAGGGGGTGCCGCTGCTGGGGCTACCGGGCAATCCGGTGTCGGCGATGCTCTCCTTCGAGGTCTTTGCTCGTCCGGCCATTCTGACCATGTTGGGCAAGAAGGATATTTCGACTAAAAGGTTCGGTACTGACCTCAGCCGGCCGGTGGTGAATGCCGTACTGGTGGACGAGATCAAACGCAAGGACAACCGCCGGCACCACCTGCGGGTTGCCCTGGAGGAGCGCGACGGCACAACATACGCTCGACTGACTGGCGACCAGGGATCAGGCATCCTGCTGTCCATGGTCAAAGCCGACGGCCTGGCTGTAATCCCTGAGGATGAAGATCACTTGCCGGCGGGGTCGCCGGTGAAGGTGATGCGGTTATTGTGGTAGGTGGGTGTTAGACCGCCGACGATCCGGCAGTTCGCCCTATGGGATCGTTGTCTCGTCAAGCCATTCCCTCATCACCTTCAGGGCGAGACCGATGTTGCCAATCTGGCAGTGATTGTCGGCGTGGTCCTCCTTGGTAAACACCCTATCCGTGACCGACTTTGCATGGGTTAGGCGCCGCAGTTGCTCTTCATGAAGCCTGAATGGGATAAAATGGTCGTTTCGTGACGCTAGGATCAGCACGTCCTGTTTCACCAGGTCTGAATGAAGGTTTCCCTCGTTCAGTTGGAAAGAGAAATCCAGAGCCGTCATAGGCTCATCAACGTCCAAGACGTACATCATATGGCTGATGTTCCACGCCTCCATGCCGCCCTGTCTGATCTTCCATACATCTTGACAAGTGACGATGCGGTCAAACGGGCGCATCGGGTAGTGCCGGCGAGACCAAGGAGCAAGTTCAGAGCTGCGCCGGAATGGTCTGCCACAGCACCATCCGCTTGCCGCACCTGGGACAACAGTGGACCCGGTCCGGCGGGGTGGTGCCCTCTGGCAAGGTCTGAGTTAGTCGAGGGCTACCCGTGCCTCCCAGAAGCTGCCGGGCCTGCGTGACCAACGGGCGATTGCCGGAGCTTAAGAGACCGTATTAGCGCACCTTCACGAAGCCTTTGGGCAGGACATGCTGCAGGAAGCGGCGGATGAACTCCTCGGCGGTCACAGTGCAGTACCGAGCTCGGCCAGTGTCGGAGGCGGTATTTAGTCCAGCCATCACCGGCGATGATTCTATGGACTTCCTGACCGACGGCGGGGCCAGCAAAATCCTGGGTATTTAGTCCAGCCATCGCCGGCGATGATTCTATGGGCTAACCGGGCATCCGC
>JBHHXF010000384.1:0-4099 GCA_046756905.1 Anaerolineae bacterium
CGCGCTGCCCCTGCACGGTTTGTTGACATTCAGAGCGCCCGATGCTATATTATCATTGAAGGAAGATAGCATGTTCGTAGTAAGCCACAAAGTTTGTAGTAAGCCACGCAGCGGAGCGGAGTGGCGTAGAATTGAACGGCACTCCACTGCGTTTCGTGCCTGACTACAAACAGGTCAAAGGAGGACCAGCATGTTTGTGCGCAATCGCATGAGTTCCGAGCCCATAACTGTCACACCTGATACGCCATTCCAGGAAGCTTTGCAACTGATGCGGGAGCATCGGTTTCGCCGACTTCCGGTGGTGGACAAGCAGGACAAACTCGTCGGCATTGTCTCTGAGCGCGACCTGTTGTACGCTTCCCCATCGCCGGCCACCTCGCTGAGCGTGTGGGAACTGAACTACCTGCTCTCCAAGCTCCAGGTCCGCGAAATCATGACCCGCGAAGTCATTACGACCACACCTGACAGCCCCATCGAAGATGCGGCTCGCTTGATTGCGGACCACAAAGTCGGCGGCCTGCCGGTGGTAGATGAGAACAACCACGTCGTTGGGGTGATCACCGAAACGGACCTTTTCAAGACCTTCGTCGAAATGCTGGGCGGGCGTCAGGCCGGCCTGCGACTGGCGCTGGCAGTGCCGGAACGGAAAGGGGTGCTCGCAGAATTGGCGCAGACCATTTTCGAGTTGGATGGCAACATTGTGAGCGTTGGCTCCTTCTATGGCGACGAACCGGGTGAGCGCGAATTGGTCGTGAAGGTGCGTGGTGTCAGCCGCGATCAACTGGTGGACACCCTTGAGGCCCTCGGCGATCATGTGCTCGATGCGCGGGAAGTGTAGCCGACGTGACCCGTCCCCCCACCGATGGCCGAACATCTCCCTGGCGAATCACCGCCGCTGACTTGCCGGCATGGTCCTGGGGCCTATGACCACTTGGCATTTGGTCTGAGATGGTGTAAGATTTAGCGTGAGATGCAAGATGCAGTATCTATGATCATGGTCAAGGAAGAGGTAAACGGATGAAAGTAATTCTTACGGAGAATATGCCCAAGCTGGGGGAAGTCGGGGACATTTGTGAGGTCGCGGATGGCTATGCGCGGAACTATCTGCTGCCCCAGGGCTTTGCAATTGTGGCAACGGACGGCGCATTGAGGCAGGTGGATAACCTGAAACGCCAGGAGGCGCGCCGGCGCGATCGGGTTCGGGGCGGCGCAATCGCGTTCCAGGAAATGCTGCAAGGGCTGTCCCTGGCGTTTACCGCCAAGGTAGGTGAGACTGGCCGGCTGTATGGCTCCATCACCAGCAGCGATATCGCGGAACGCATCGAAGAGACCACCGGTCAGGAAGTTGACCGGCGAAAGATCCTTCTGGACAATCCCCTGAGACAGATCGGCACGTTTGAAGTCCCTATCAGGCTCTTGCCCGAAGTGACGGCTCATGTGACAGTGGTCGTCGAACCTGAGGAAGAGGAGGAGTTGCCAGAGAGTGTCCGCGAGGCCCTGGAAGAAGAGGGCATTCTTGTTACAACGGATGAGGAAGAGGAACCGGCCGACGCAGAGGTAGCTGCCGAAGATCAGGTGTGGCTACCTGAAGGTGATGAAGACTGGGAACACCTGTTACATGACTAGCAGTCAAGACCGTGTGGGCCCCAGTTTTCACAGGATATTTGCATCACGGTGTACAAAATGGCGCGTTATAACCTATAATAGTTGGTAGAGACCTTCGCTCCAGGCGGGTCCGAGACCCGCCGATTTGACCGGTCACGGACCGGTCAAGAGCTAAAATTCTCATCTACTGATAATAGTTGGTAGAGACCGTGTGTGGCGCCGTAGTGAGACCCGAAAGCGAGTGGACAATGAGAGACTTTGAGCGCAACGACGTTGTCGAGATGGCAGCTCGTACACGCTGCACGGTTTGCAAGTTGCCTTATGGCCGGCGCGGCGTCCGGCTTGTGGGCCGGCGCGGCCGTGGGTGGGCCATTACCGTCACCTGCGCGAATTGCGGCGCTGAGGGGCGGATGTTGGCCTCCGTCGATAAGGCTGACGCCGGCGGGGCCATCAGAGTAGATCACGCGGCCGCCCGCAAACCCAAGATCATGTACGATGTCACTTACGACGAGTGGTTAGCGTCCCAGCAACGACCGCCTATCAGTTGTGACGATGTGCTGGACATCCACCGGTTCCTCAAGGATTTTGATGGAGATTTTTCGCGGGTGTTTGGTGAGGAGAGGAATATCGAGGACCCATTGAAGTGAACCTTCCTGCCACGGATACCAGGGCCAGAGCAGTGCTTGCTCTGGCCGTTGCGTTTTTGGCGGTCTTCGTCCTCGGTGTGGCCGCCGGCCATCGCGCCGAGCCGGCCTCTGGAATGATCGCCGGTCACGCACCGGTCGCGCCGTCGAAGGGTCTGGATGGGCGCGTCGTCAGCCTCCTCACAGGCGAGCCGATTGCCGGCGCCAGGGTCGAGGCCGGCGGTCTGACCACCAAGACGGACCAGGCCGGCCGCTTTCACATCCCCCTGCCATCGGGCGTCTATGATGTTCACGCCGCCGCTAGCACTTACATCGGCATGACCCTGCTGGCCCGCCCTGTCCGGCCGGCGAAGCAGCCTCCGCTCTTGTTCGAGATGGTGCCGGCCCACCCCACCGAGGCCGAGGCAGCCCTCCTCGATCAGAAGCTGCTGCCGCGTCGAAAGACCGCTAGCCCCACGCCTCAGTCCTTGCGTCCATCTGTTGAATTTCTGGCGGATGTTCAGGCCGTTCCCCGTACAATCCGCGTTCTCATGCCGGAGGGCACCATCGTCACCATGGACACCGATCAGTACCTGCGGGGCGTGGTGCCGGTGGAGATTGGGCCGTACCGTCCAACGGAGGCGCTGAAGGCCCAGGCGGTGGCTGCGCGATCCTACGCCGCCACCCGTTGCCTGGCCGACTCAGCCGGCGACCCCGCCAGGTGCGAGCCGGGCCTGGACGCCAACGTCGACACCACGGTTCGCACGCAGGTTTACGATTCCGTACGCCGCTACGACACGACGGATGAGGCGGTGCTCGCCACCCATGGCGTCGTGCCGCGCTATGATGGCCGGCTCATCCAGGCCCTCTTCTTCGCCCATTCCGATGGCCGAACCCGCAACAGCGAAGACGTCTTTTCGTCCGCCATCCCCTACCTGCGCAGTGTGGCCGATCCGGCGCCTTTCGACTTCATGTACGGCCACGGGGTTGGCCTGTCCCAGCTCGGTGCGGCCGTCCTGGCAGACTGGGGCGCCACCTTCGATGAAATCGTGCGCTACTTCTACCGCGGCGTCATCGTCGCTCCACCGCAACCGCCCCATCTCAGCCAACCAGCCATCTATCCATCCAGCGCCGACAGCCACACGCCTGTGCGTTTCGAGATCACCTACGCCGATCCCGAAGGGGACCTGCCAGCGACTGCCGATGTCTACATCAACGGCCGCGCACAGCCCATGCGGTACATGGCCGGCGACCCCCGCCTTGATGCCCGCTTCGCCTACACGACCACCCTTCAAGCCGGCTCCTACGCCTACGAGTTTCACTTCAGCGATGGCTTCACGGAGTCGGTATCAGTCGAAGGAGGGACCCTGGACGTCACGGCCGCCGCCGGCCCTGTGCCCACCTCGACGCCGGCCGGCGACGTGACCCGCAGCGGCCAGTGGCGGGATAGCAGCCGGCTGGACTGGCTCGCCGGCGAGGTGGATGGGCTTACGATTACCGAAGACACCGACGCGTCGCTGGTCCTGAGCAACGATACGCCCATTGCGACCTACACATCGGACGTACTGGAAGCCGACTTCCCTTTTATCGCTGTAGGCGCTAACTGGCAGGCGGAGCTACCGCGTGACGCCGAACATGGCAGCACGACCCTGGACATCCAGGTGCAGGCCAGCTCCGACGGCGCAACCTGGTCGGACTGGACAACACTGCCGCCGGGCGACGGCGGACGCTGGCTGCCTCTGGACGAGTGGTCAGACCTGGCCTTCGTAAGCGGTCGCTTCCTGCGCTACCGCGTCACTCTCACCAGCCCGGACCCGAAAACCTTGCAGCCCCGCCTGGACGGCCTGACCCTGACCTACATCGACGCGCCG
>JBHHXF010000385.1:0-4092 GCA_046756905.1 Anaerolineae bacterium
TTAGTGGGGAAACGGACGAGAGCCAGTCGGGTCCTCGGAGTCGCACGAGGGAAGAGGGACTATAAGGGGCAACCCGAAGTGTCGCTCAGCGCGCGGCTGGCAGTCGGAGGGGCTCATAGTACTGAGGATGGCAAGGACAACACAACCTTGCCGGAGGGAAGGGGTCCTGCTTCAAGGAGTATTCTCGGCGTAGGAGGAACGGCGTGATTGCCGAACCAAGGCTATACACACGATGCAAGACAAAGTTCGGGTACTACAAAGAGGACTATATCGGGCAGCCAAAGCCCAGAAGGCGCGACGTTTCGGCGTTTTGTGCGGTTCCGGCTCCGCTAGCGCCACCCTCCTACTCTACACTGATCACTGATCCGCAAAGGGGGTGTGTGAGAAATGGAAGTTCTGGAGAGTGGCATCGGCAAATACCGATTCACCGATCCAGATGAGATGCGCCTGTGGGTGCAGGCGAACAAGACGCGGGACTTCGTTGACAAGACGATGACGGCGCGGGAGGCTGTGGAGCGCTTCGTGAAGGACGGCGACTACGTCAGCTTTGATTTTTCATCCTTCACCCGAGGATCGCAGGTGCTCATCCGCGAGATCATCCGTCAGCGACGCCGGCATCTGTGGTACTGCGCCAAGTTCACCCTCATCGAGTCGACGCTGCTGGTGGCCGGCGGCAATGTGGACCACATCGACGTTGGGTTCCTGGGGCTGGGCCGGCTGCTGAACCGGTCCATCGAGGAGGGGCGTGTGAAGGTCACCGAGTGGACCAACGGGACGCTCACGCTGCGGCACCAGGCCGGCGCGATGGGGGTTCCGTTCCTGCCGACCCGCGCGCTGTTGGGGACAGATACCCTGAAGTACTCAGGCGCCAAAGTCATCGAAGACCCCTTCTCCGGCAAGCCCATCACGCTGATTCCGGCGGTCAACCCCGACGTGGCCCTCATCCATGTACACGAAGCGGACATCTACGGCAACGCGCGCTGCTACGGCCCGGGCGTGGCGCCGCTGGAGACCGCCGAGGCAGCCCGCCGGGTGATCATCTCCACCGACAAGATCATCGACCATGATGCGATTCGGCAAGAGCCGGGCAAGACCACCATTCCGTACTATCTGGTTGATGCGGTGGTATACGCGCCCTTTGGCTGCTGGCCAGGTGGCCTGCCAGGGGTTTACGAGCTGGATTTTGAGCATTTCCTGGATTTCCTGGCCAAGACCGAGAGCATGGAGCTGATGGCCGGCTACCTGGACGAATACATCTACAGCGTCGAGTCGGACTCGGAGATGTTCGAGAAACGAGTGGGCTGGGATCGGCTGATGGCGCTGAAGCGGCGAGCCACGCTGGTCGAAGGTTATCACTAATGCGTGGGGAGATGAACAATGGTCAAGGTTGATGATTACACCCGATATACTGAAGCAGAGTTCATGATCAGCCAGACGGCGCGGCAGATGAGCAGCGGCCAGACCGCGTTCATCGGCTACGGGCTGCCGCAGATCGCAGCGATTCTGGCTCAGGAGAACAACGCGCCCGACCTGGTGCAGGTCTACGAATTTGGGGCCATTGGCCCGAAACCGCTGTCGCCCTTCGTGCGCTTCACCATGGGTGGGCCGACCAATTGCTACCAGTCGCTCATGTGGACGAACATGAATACGATTTTTGCCCAGGCCGGCGCCGGCTACCTGGACCTGGGCGTCCTGGGCGCGACTCAGATTGACCCGTATGGGAACGTCAACTCCACCATCATCGGCGACGACTACTACCGGCCGAAGCGGCGCTTCCCGGGCTCTGGCGGCGGCAACGAAGTGGCCTCCTTCTGCGCGAAAACAGTGGTCATCATCATGCACGAAAAGCGGCGCTTTGTCGAGAAGCTTGACTTCCTGACGTCGCCGGGCTTCCTGGATGGCAGCGAAGGGGCGCGCGAGCGGGCCGGCTTGCCGGCCGGCACTGCCCCGTGGCGCGTCGTGACCTCCAAGGCGCTCTTCGGCTACGCACCCAACCGCCGCATGCAGCTCATCGGCGTGCGCCAGGACCTGACGGTGGAGGAAGTGGTCGGCGAAATGGGGTTCGAGCCGGAGATCGCGGACGAAGTCGTGGAGCTTGAGCCCCCGACTGAGACGGAACTCCGGCTGCTGAGGGCGAAGATCGACCCGGACCGTGTGGTGGCTGGCCGGGGGGAGATCGTTGAGGTGGTGCGCCGGCCAGCTTAGCACGGCTCGGCGGGAATCCTTTCGGTCGAGGTCACGTGCGCAAGCCGGGCAAACGGGCTGATCATCTCCTGAACTACCGCTGGGATGAGCCATCGCCTACCCTGGCATCCCGCAAACTTGACATCGTGCAACAACTGGTGTAAAATCCTTATACTAAATATAAGGATTTTGCACATGAGGCGAGACCCACAAGAGAATGCGCGGGCGCTCTATCAGATCGCAGCCGCCCAGGGGGGCTATTTTACAGCAGCCCAGGCACGGCGGGCCGGCTATGCCTACAGTCAACAGCATTTCCACCTCGCCCGGGGCAACTGGGTGAAGATCGAGCGTGGTCTCTTTCGGCTGCGCGACTTTCCCGCCGGCGAGCGCGAGGACCTGATCCGCTGGTCGCTGTGGAGCCGCAATCAGAAGGGAGTGCCCCAGGCTGTGGTTTCACACGAAACGGCCCTGACAATTCACGAACTGAGCGATGTGATGCCGGATAAGATCCATCTCACCGTGCCACGAGGATTTCGCAAGAACGCACCTGCCGGCTGTGTGCTCCACAAAGCCAACCTGGCCTCCGACGAGATCGAGTTCCGAACCGGTTACCGGGTGACTACCCCCCTGCGTACCCTGCTTGATGTCGCTGACAGTCCACTGAGCCAGGAACATGTCAACCGGGCCGTGCATGATGCACTGGAGCGGGGACTTGTCCGTCGCCGCGTGCTGGAAAACGCCCCTTGCCCGCCCGGAGCACGGAACCGCCTGGATCAGGCGCTGGCAGCAGTGCAGTCAGAAAAGTTAGTGGCATGATCGGCCCCTACGACACTCCCTACGCCTTTCGCGCAGCTCTGGAAGCGCGGCTGCGGAACATTGCGCAAGAGCACGGAACCGACCTGCAACGGCTGCGGCGTCGCGTGGCATTCGACCGGCTGCTGGCGCGGCTCTTTGCACAAGAGGATCCACCCTGGCTCCTGAAAGGTGGTTTCGCGCTGGAGATGCGCCTGAAAGACCGCGCGCGGTCCACTCTTGACCTGGACATGTCCGTACCCAATCCCGACCGCCTGCGGTTGCCGGCTGTGGCAGGTGAGGACATCTCCGTCGGGCACATCGTCTACGATCATTTGCAGCAGGCCGCTGAGCACGACTTGGCTGACGGCTTTCGCTTCCTGATCCGCCAACCGAAACGGGAGCAAATCGGGGCGACTGGTCGCGGTGTCCGCTGTTCGGTCGAGGTTCGCCTGGCAGGCAAGGTCTTTGCGTGGTTTCATCTGGACATAGGCCTGGGCGACGCTGTGCTTGATCCACCAGACTGGGTGGAGGGGAGTTCACTCCTTCACTTTGCCGGAATCCCCGCCGCGCGCGTGGCCCTCTACCCTGCGGCACAGCAGTTTGCCGAAAAGGTCCACGCCTACACCTTTCCCTGGCAAGATCGTGACAGCACGCGCGTCAAGGACCTGGTAGACCTGGTGTTGTTGGTGGACTCGGGACTACTCGAACCTGAGCGGGTCAAGCTGGCACTCGAGGCAACGTTCCAGACGAGAAACACTCATCGACTCCGAAGCCGGCTGCCGGTACCGCCGGCGGATTGGACAGAACCGTACGCGGCCCTGGCCCAAGAGCTTCGGCTACCTGTCTTGACTTTGCCGGAGGCTCATACCTACCTGGACGACTACTGGCAAACATGGGAGCTGGGCCAAAACAGGGAACAAGATCTTTGAAGGAAGTGACCACCATTGAGCGCCGGTGGCCGTCGGGTTGCCGCAGTCAAGTTTACAGCCGGAGATGTCAATGCCGCTATCAATCTCAAAATACCACTACCCCTCGCGTCGCTCAACCGTCATCGCCCAGAAGGGCATGGTGGCGACGTCCCAGCCTCTGGCGGTGCAGGCCGGCCTGCAAGTC
>JBHHXF010000386.1:0-4084 GCA_046756905.1 Anaerolineae bacterium
GAGCAAGGGAGCTAGGGGGCAGGGGAGCAAGGGAGCTGGGGAGCAGAGGATAAATCGGCTTCGCTCCCTGGCACCCCCGCGCCTCTGCTCCTCCGCTCCCCCGCTCCCCTGCACAGAATGAGGAGTATCGAGTAGAATGGCGTTTTTTCTCCAGAACCTGGTCAACGCCCTGCAGTGGGGTAGTTTCTACGCTTTGATCGCGCTGGGTTACTCCATGGTGTATGGGGTTCTCATGCTGTTCAATTTCACTCACGGCGACATTTTCATGTCCGGCGCATATATCGGACTGTTCATTTCGGGCGGACTGGTGTCCATCGCCACCGCCGGCATCCTGCCGCTGCCCAACTGGTTGATACTCGTGCTCACCATCGTCTTCGCCATGATCGGGACATCCTTCCTGGGGATGATCGTTGAGAGGGTGGCCTATAGACCTCTGCGAGACGCACCCAGAGCCTCGGCTGCGATCACTGGCCTGATGTTGGGCATCATGCTGGAGACCGGGAACCTGGCGCTGCTGGGCGCACGCCGGCGAAACTTTCCTACCCTGATCGAGACAACGACCTTCCAAGTTGCCGGGGTAAACGTCACCAACACCAAGATCATGATTGTCGCCTTATCCCTGTTGCTTATGCTGGCTCTGCACCAGTTTGTGCGCCGGACCAAGTGGGGAATGGCCATGCGCGCCATGGCCTACGACATTGTGGCCGTGCCGCTGATGGGGGTGCCGGTCAATCGCATGGCTGCCCTCACCTTTGCCATCGGTTCGGCCCTGGCCGCCGCCGCAGGTATTCTCTTTAGCATTGCATATCCGGTCCTTGAGCCGTACATGGGCATTCTGGTTGGCTGGAAGGCATTCGTGGCCGCTATCTTGGGAGGCAGAGGATCGATCCCCGGGGCAGCACTGGCTGGCTTTCTGCTGGGGTTCATCGAGATCTTCGTGGCCTACTATATTACCTCAACTTTCCGTGACTTGATCGCTTATTCCATCATTCTTATCATCTTGACCTTCAGGCCGCATGGCTTCTTTGGCGAGCCCTATAGCGCACGTCTGAGGCTCTAACCAGTTGAAAGATTCGTTAGCGCGAACAAGTCCTGGGTTAACTCGTGCGGCCAGCGAGCGTCGGTCGAGTGCGAAGCGTATCGAGACCAGCGAGCGGGTCTGCGAGTTCAACCCACTTGGTCTCGATACGCCTCCGGCTACTCGACCGGCGCTAATCTTGAACTTTACCCAGCGGTTATTCGCGCTATGAAATATCCCAGAAGAGCGAGAGACTGACATGACAGTCAGAAGCGGCGTCTTGTCGGCGGGAAGCGAGAGAATAGGCTTGTTGCGGAACCGGGTTGGGGGTCGGTTCGCCCACGTTCCCCTGCTGGCCTGGCTCTTCGGCGCCCTGATCGCAGTATTGCTTGAACAGGCTCTGGGCCTGCAACTGGCCTGGGTGCTGGGGATGACGCGTATACCCTCCCTCTTTGGATTAGCGATCGTGTTCAAGCAGCCGGCCTTGATCCCCAGCGCGATCCTGTACGTGCTGATCATATATGTCTTGCCGACCGTCGCGATAGCCTGGCTGAGCGCATCGCTGGCGAACAGGCTGGCCGGCCAGCTTCTCAGCTTTCCATTGTGGGTCTCTGCGATCGTCCACCTCGGTTTGCTCTACGCGGTTCTGCACGTGTGGTCCGGGGTTGATGGCTACCGGCTTCTCGTGCTCAGGTTGACCTTGATCGCCGTAATGCTCACTCTTAGCTTGAACGTGGTAAACGGCTACATGGGGGAGTTTTCCTGCTCGCACCCCGGCTTCATGGCCTTGGGCGCGTATACAGCTTCCGTTGTCACAGTGATGGCGTTCGTTCCCGACGATGTGTTCGGAGATCCCCTCCTTCCTCCCGCGTTAGGCCCGTTTATGTTCCCCATCGCCTTGATTGCCGGCGGCCTGGTGGCGGCTTTGGGAGCCTTGTTGGTAGCAATTCCCTCCTTCAGAACCAGGGGGGATTATCTGGCCATTATCTCGCTGGCGTTCATGTTCATCGTCAAGAGTTTGATAGAGAATTTGGAGATCGTGGGCGGGCCACGCGGCTTCATGAACCAGCCCGACTGGGCGAATCTGCCCACGGTGTTCGCGTGGACGGTCATATGCGTGGCGATTATCCACAACTTCGTGCGGTCTACCCTGGGGAAGGCGCTGAACGCGGTACGCGATGACGAGATGGCAGCGGAAGCCATGACGGTGAATACCAGACGGACCAAGATGGTGGCTTTCCTGTTCGCAGCCTTCTGGGCGGGGGTGGCCGGCGGACTTTTCGCCCATGTGTTTAGCTACGTCAACCCGGGAACCTTTGGCGTTCCAAAGCTGGCCGAGGTTCTGGCCATGGTCTACCTGGGAGGGCTAAACTCCGTCGTAGGTTCCATTGTTGGCGCTGTCAGTCTCCAATTGCTCATGGAAGCCCTCCGCCCGCTGGAGATATTCAAGTGGATGGTCATACCGACGCTGCTCATCCTGGTCATGATATTCCGGCCGACAGGTCTGATTGCTTTCACGGAATTCAATATTGAGGAGCTTCTCAAGCCCAGGCAGAAGCAGAGGGAAGAGGTGCAACATGCCGTTGCTACGGATTGAGCATCTAACCCACTATTTCGGCGGTTTGAGGGCTGTCCACGACTATCGAGTGGCGGTCGTGCCGGGCCAAGTTAGGGGGCTCATCGGACCGAACGGGGCCGGCAAGACTACCGTGTTCAACCTGATCACCGGAATCTACCGTCCGACCGAGGGGGAAATCCTCTTTGATGGGACCAGTTTGACCGGCCTTCGTCCGCACGAGATAGCTGGCAAGGGCGTTTGCAGAACCTTCCAGAACCTGCGTCTGTGGAGGCACATGACGGCTCTGGAGCACGTGAGACTGGCTTCTTACTCGAAGATCGAGTACGGGCTGACGGGTGCTTTCTTTGGTACGGGTAAGCGGAACAGGGAAGAGGCCATCATCGTTGATAAAGCGCATCGTCTGCTCGACATGATGGGCATCCGCCACTTCGCCGATCAGGTGGTGACCAATCTGCCCTACGGCGTTCAGCGGAAAGTTGAGATGGCGCGGGCGCTGGCCACGGAACCCAGCTTGCTGCTGCTGGACGAACCTACGGCTGGGATGAACCCGGAAGAGATGGTGGAGATGATGGGGATCATCCGCAGGATCAGGGATGAGTTGGGGCTGGCCATTTTTCTAATCGAGCACAGGATGAAAGTTGTCATGGATCTTTGCGATATTGTCCAGACCCTCAATTTTGGAGAAGTAATCGCCGAGGGAACGCCGGCAGAAATTCGGGACGACCCCAAGGTCGTTGAAGCCTACCTCGGCCAGGAGGCGGCGCTCTGATGCTGTTGTCGGTGGAGGACTTGAGGGTCTCTTACGGCGGGATCAGGGCCTTGCACGGAATTAGCTTCCACGTGGAAGAAGGCGAGATCGTGACCATCATTGGGGCTAACGGCGCCGGCAAATCCACCACATTGCGGGCGATCTCCCGTTTGGTCCCAGTCGAGCCGGGCAGCAAAATGGCCTACAAGAATCGCGACCTTCTCGAATACCCTCCCGATAGGGTGGTGAGCGGGCTGGGCATCTCCCACGTGCCCGAAGGGCGGCGCCTGTTCGGTAACCTGACGGTTATGGAGAATCTGAAGCTGGCTACCTTTGCGCGGCGGAATGGCAAGGCGATAGCGCGGGACCTTGATTTGGTGTTTTCTCTCTTTCCGCGCCTGGCAGAGAGGAAGGAGCAGAAAGCCGCGACTTTGAGTGGCGGCGAGCAGCAGATGCTGGCTGTGGGAAGGGCGCTCATGAGCGGTCGGTCGATGATGCTCCTAGATGAGCCCTCTATGGGACTGGCTCCCTTGCTAATGAAGAACCTGTTCGAGTCTCTAGCGGAGATCAATCGCGAGGGAACGACCATCTTGGTGGTGGAACAGAACGCCCGTCTGGCATTGGAGTTCGCCCAGCGGGGTTATGTGCTGGAGAACGGGAATATCGTGCTGGAAGGGATCTCTGAGGAGTTGGCCGGCAATCCTGAGGTGAGGCGGGCTTATTTGGGTGGCTAGGTGGC
>JBHHXF010000387.1:0-4083 GCA_046756905.1 Anaerolineae bacterium
GTAGTTACTCGGTCTCTTCCAGCGTTATGCGAGCCGGCCGGTGGCACTCGCTGCAATCGTTATCAGCGTAATCCGCATGATCTTCTGGAGATGGAAACAAACCATCGACGGTGTGGCATCGCAGACATTCCCGCCGCCTTTCAGTGAGCTGGTGCGGGATGTCCGGCCCCCGACCCTTCTCCAGAGAAGAGACAGGCACCGGCCCCTGAGTGGTCGCCTGGGCTCTCTGCGGCGCCGGCCCAGGCGTAGGTACAGCCAATTCCTCGCGTTCGGCGATAGCGCGCCGGAGCGCAGGCGCATCCAGGCCGGCATACACCCACTTGGTACCATGGCAGGCGCTGTTGGAGCAGAAACTGATATTTGTCGACTTGCCAGCATCTGCCACGTTGTGGCAGCCGGCGCACTCAGCGTCCTGCGCCACCTCCTCCTCCCGATGGATGAACAGCCAGTTCGTGCTTCGATGAGACTCAGGCTCGTTAGTGGCTCGAGCGGCGTTAATGACCGGCGCCGGCTGACCCGGCCCTGTGACCTCAGGAATGGTATGGCAGATGTTGCATTCCAACCGGATGGCTTCTCCCTGCGGACTCACATGCTTGCCGTCATGACACCGGAAACAGCCAGGGAACTCTTTGTGACCGATGTTGTCCGGATGCGTCGCCCAGCCAATATCCATATCGGGGAACACGGTTTCCTGATAGCTCTGCTTCAGCCACTCAACCGCGTTCGTGATATTGTCCTGGTTCGCGGCATAGAACTCAGGATAGTTGCGCTGATACCAACCGTCCAACTTCTCCATCTTTCCTCTGGCCTCTTCGTGGCTCAGGAATTGCTCCCGCAGCATATCAACACCCCACGCTTTGATGAATGGGATGTCGGAAGCGATGTTCCCCACGTTGATAGCCTGATCCACGGCACGCTCAGGCGATGGGAATGTGTGAGAAATACGATTGTGGCAATCGATGCAGTCCATGCGGCGAAGCTCGTCCTGGTGCTGCGCCACGTAGTCGGCGTCTATGCCGGCCTCGACGTCGTAGTATTCGTTGGTTGTACCGTCGTTCAGAACCTCCCGCACGTACACGATCTCTTGTTTCAGCCGATCGGCAGCCAGATACCATACCTGGTTGGTAATGTGCCAGTGGATGCCCCGGCTGAAGCCGGGGCGCACCTGCCCGCCCGTTTTCAGCACCAGGTAGACTTGCCAGGGGGTATTCGCCTCGTCCAGGGCATAGTGGGTGATTTCTTTGAACGTGTCAAAGGCAAACTTCTGGGGGAAGTGGCATTCCTCACATGTTTCGCGGGCCGGCCTCAAGTTCTTGACGTAGATGGGCGTGTGGTAATCGGCCAGAAACAGACTGGTCACGTGTGAGATCTCCCGCGCTTTACGTGGGATGGCGTTCAGTGCCCTCTCCGCCCCCAGATGGCAATCCACGCATGGCACGCGGGCGTGAGGCGACTGCTGATAGGCTGCAAATTCCGGTGGCATGGTGTGGCAGGTTGTACCACAAAAAGCCGTGCTATTTGTATATTCCCAGGTGGTAACACCAACCACAAACACGATCAAAGCCAGCATGATCATCACGCCGACGGCTATGATACTTAGCCGTCTGTAGTGTTGCACAAGCTGCCACCAATCACGTATGGCTTGCATAGCTCCTCACCTTTCTAGTTGTCCGGTGCACCTGCAAGGATCCATTCCCGCAAGTCGGTCTTCGTCTTGGCCGGCAAGTCCACAAAATGCTCTGCCTCCAGCACCTGAACGATCAAACTCTGCTCTGGCCGGCCCGGAACGACCACCGGCCCGACGTCTCCACCGGCCATGACCCAGACGTAACTGGACAAGTTAAGCCCGCCGGCAACACCGTGACATACCGCGCAATTCGCCTTCAGTGCCGGCTCAATGTCCGTACTGAAACTCGGGGCCTCTGCGCCCGTCAGGACGGATTGCGCCACTTCCGGCCCTACAACATGGCAGTCCAGACAGCGATCATTGCCGTAGCTGGCATGATCCTCCGGGAAGGGGCGTATCGTGCCAGTGGCATGGCAGCGCCGGCAGTGCTCGTGTTCGCTCAACGCATGGGGAACGGGGATCGGCGCACTCTGCTCAATCGTCGGTGTGATCTCGGGTATAGCGTGTCTGAACACCACCTGCGTGGGTTCCGGTGGCATCGTAGTGATGGCTGTGACTTCCAGGGTGACAAACCAGTATACTGCCAACAGGGCAACCAGCGACATCAAGCTGGCAACGGGTATGTAGAGACGCCGGCGGCGGTGTGCCAATGCGGGGGGCACCGGCGGCTCCAGGCCGCCCTCGATCCGCGCCAACTCCAGTGGATGGTCCTCCAGCATCTCTTCGCGGGTCAGCCGGCCAGTGAAGATGCTCTTGTTGAAATGCTTGATGTGCACGTTGTACATATGCCACGTGATGATCGCCAGCACCGCCAGCAGGGCTTCGCCGCCGTGCGCCGCCTTGGCCGCTGGAATCATGTCGCCCGGCAGCCAGCGCGTGGTCGCGATGGGGTTCCACAGCATGAAACCGGTCAGGATCATGATCAGGGTCCCCCAGACGACCGCCCAGTACTCCAGCTTCTCGTCAAAGCTGTAGCGGTCAAATAGGGGGTGTTCGCGTCGCAGCCCCAAGTTGTGGCCGACGGCGGCAAAGAAGTCCTGGATGTCCTTCCACGCCGGCAGCATAGTTGTCACGCGCACACCCTGCACATAGACCCGGTAGCCCAGCGCCACCACGTGGAATGCCGACTCCAGAATCAGCATGACCGCTGCGGTGTGATGGAGCCACCGAACCGTCTCCACGCCTCCCATCCAGGCGATGAGGGTTTCGGCCCACGGGCTGCCGGCATACTTCTGCGGCAGCCCGGTGAGACCCAGAAGCGTGAAAGAGATGATCAGCAATGCATGCTCCACGCGCTGGCCAACGCTGAAGCGGGTGTAGGCACTCTGCCGCTTCATTGCTCACCCCCTCTCCGCCAGCGATCCCAGGTGCGCCGGCCGGCATCCAGGGCAATGAACGCCATAAAAAAGCCGATCATGCCAGGGATCAGAAGTCGATAGAACCACTGCACAGCCCACACCAGCGTGTACTCCTCGCGACTGGCCCGATAGTGCTGCGTCCAGGAAGTAGGAAAGTTTGTTGTCGCATCTGGATGGCACTTGCGGCAGGTCTTGACCAGGTTCTCCTTGACAACCTGCGCTTCTGGATCGTTCACCAGACGGATGTCGTGAATCCCGTGGCAATCGAAGCACACAGCCTTGTTACTGGGCTGGTCTGGCGAGATGCGCTCCACCAACTCGACGGTGGTGCCGTGAAAGTCGGCCAGGTAGGTGTCAAAGACGTCCGTAGAAATGCCGTACTTGTCCATCCGTTCGGGGTCGCCGTGGCAACCACCACAGATTACCGGCGACTTCAACCGCGCCTGGACGGTCATGGGGTCGGCAATGTTGTGGACACCGTGGCAGTCGATACACGTTGGCACATCCGGGTTGCCTTCCCCAATCAGAGCAGCCCCGTGCACACTCTTGCGATAGGTGTCGAAAATCGCTGCGTGACACTCGGCGCAGGCAAAGCTGATGCGCTGCCGGGGCACGTCTGGATTCTGGACGTTGTGGGAGCCATGACAGTCCACACACACGGCCGCCGCGCGGTTGCCCTGGGCCAGCGCGCGGGCGTGCATACTGTCCAGGGCCAGCTCATACTCTCGGGGGTGGCAACGGCTGCAAGAGGGATAACGATCCATCTGAAAATCACGGTGGTCCGCCGCCACCAGCGGGGGGTGCGGGAAGCCGGTAATATTGTTGTGGCAATCGACGCACTTCACCTGCGCCAGGCCGTGCATCGACGTGTTGTACTTGTTCTCATCAACGTAGAGTGACAACACATCACCGTTGGCGAAGTGGGTCTTCAGGTTAGGGTTGGCGTGACAGCGCAGACAGAAGGCGTTGTCGGGCTGCGCTTGAGTAGGTGACGCGGCTGCGGCGGTATTCGCCGGCCACATAAGCACGAGGCCAATCAGTAGAACAATCGTAGTAACGACTTTAGTCGTTAGCGAACCACTGAAGTGGTTACTACGG
>JBHHXF010000388.1:0-4072 GCA_046756905.1 Anaerolineae bacterium
TCTTCGCCGGCCTGCTTGTGCTGGCGCTGGGCGCTGTCTTCGCCATCAACCTCTGGGAACTGCCGGCCTACCTGGGATTGACGCTGGCGGCGTTGCTGCTGCGCAGCCGGCTGGCGACCGGGCGGTGGCGGATCGGGCGGAATGCTCTGGCGTTTTTTGGGGTGGTCGGCTTAGCCTACCTGGCTTATTGGCCCTTCCACCTTAACTACAAAGCGTTGTACATCGGGTTGGAAGCCGTGGGGGAGGGCTCGGCCCCCGGTCCTTTCCTGATAGTGTGGGGATTCTTTCTGTTTATCCTGGCCTCGTACCTGGTCGTCGCCTTGCTCCAATCTGATGGGGCCACATGGCTGGCGGCGGCTGGGCGCCAGCGGGCTCGGCTGGGGCGGTTTAGACGCCTGTCGCATAAGCTGGGAGCGGGTCCGGCCCGGTCTCTGTGGCTGGCCCTGGCCGTGTTGGTTGTTGGCCTGGTGGCCGGCGTTGGCCTGCTATGGCTTGACGAGCCGGTGCTGGCGCTGATGCTGCCGCTGGTAGTCGCCGCCGGCGTGCTCCTGCTGCGGCGCCAGGCGTCGGCCGGGGAGCAATTCACCGCCTTGCTGGTATTTGTCGGGCTGGGGGTGGTGGCCGGCACGGAGGTTGTCTTCCTGAAAGACTTCCTGGCCGGCGGCGAGTGGTATCGGATGAACACAGTCTTCAAGTTTACCACCGAAGCCTGGGTGCTGATCGCGCTGGCATCGGCCATGGCCTTGCCGGTCATCTGGCGTGGCCTGCGAGCCGTCCCGACGGTGCATCTGGCGTGGGTCGGGATGTTCGGGGCGTTGCTGTTGTCAACACTGGTGTACCCGATCTATGGTACAGCCGCCCGCGTTGATGAGCGATTTCCGGGCCAGAGGCCGGCCATCGGCACGCTGGACGGCATGGCATTCATGCGGGCAGGGGAGTATCAGTGGCCGGATGACAACGTGGTCGAACTGAAGTACACCTACGACGCCTTACGCTGGTTGCTGGACAACGTCCAGGGCACGCCGGTTGTGGCCCAGGCGAACATCGGTTACTACCGCGAGGGCGGATTGCAGGTGGCCAGCTACACGGGCTTGCCGGCGCTCATCGGGTTTCACCAGAGCGAGCAGCGATACGACTTCCAGGTAGGCCCGCGTGCATCCAAGGCGGATGCTCTCTTCCGCACAAATGACGTCGAGCAAGCGCTGGATATTATCCATGAGCTAGATGTCTCCTACATCTACGTCGGCCAACTGGAGCGAGCCTGGTACTCGGAGCCGGCCATCCAGAAATTCGAGGACATGCGGGAGCTTGGCCTGCTCGAAGTAGTGTACGAGAATCCGAAAGTGACGATCTACCACGTGACGGCCTTGGAGGGGCCGGCGCATTCGTGAAACGTGAAACGTGAACTAGTCCTCACGTTTCACGTTTTGCGTTTCACGGCCAGGTTGCCCAATTCGAGGCTGTAATACTTTCTGAACTTCTGCATCTCTATTTATGGCTGGAAACGGCGGTTTTGCCGAGAAGTATCGCGCTTACCTACCGCGCATCCTGAACTACATGCGGCTGCGGGTGGGCGACGAGGCACTGGCTCAGGATCTGACGGCGACGACGTTCGAGCGAGCCTTCGCCGGCATCGACTCGCTGCGCTCCGAGGAGGCCTTCGGCGGCTGGATCTTCACCATTGCGCGCAATGTGGTAGCTCAGCACTACCGCGATCACCGGGAAGCGACGTCATTGGATAATGTTGCTGACATGCTGGATCCTGCGCCGTCGCCTGAAGGTCGTGCAATCGAGGCTGTGGAGTTGCAGGAAATCCTGGCCGGCCTGCGGACTCTATCCGAGCGCGAACGAGAGATTATCCGCTTGAAGTTCATAGGTGGTTTGAAGAATCGGGAGATCGCGCCGCTCATGGGGCTGAGTGAGAGCAACGTGGCTGTGATCCTGTATCGGGCGTTGGGTAAGCTACGCCGGGCAGTGATCAGTGATCAGTGATCAGTGATCAGTCTACCCCGTTCGGCAAGGTCTCCTGACCGCAGCCGCACAGGGCGTTGGTCGGGAGACCTCGCCCAACGAGGTGTTTGAAGAGTGAGATGGGTGAAAACGGACATCATTTCGGCGAGTTAGATGGCAGCATGAGCGACGCTGAGGAAGTGCGAGCGGCTCAGCAGTTGTCGGAGCAGGTAGACCTCATGCTGGCCGGCCAGCCGGTTGATCTGGCGGATCCGCTGCTGGCTGCGGCGGAGAGACTCAGCCGGCTCCCCGACCTCCTACCGGACGTCGATCCGGCCTTCGAGCGACGTGTCCTGGCCCCCTTGCACCCGCCGATTCACCGGCGTTTCGCTCTCTCTGTGCCGGCGTTGCGCATTCGCAGGCTATCGCTGGCGGCCGCGATGGCGGTGGTCGTCATGGCCTTTGTGCTGACGGTCCCAGGCCAAACGGCGCTGGCGCGGCTGGCAGCCATCTTTCATCTCCAGTCCGTGGAAGTCGGCATAAACGTGGCTACCGCAACGCCGGCGGGGATGCACCGCATCGTGACGCCCCGGATTGAGCGGCCGCTGGGCGGCCTGGAGGCGGCTCAACAGGTGGCCCCCGTGCCGATTCTCGTGCCTCGGAGCCTGCCGGCCGACTGGTCGTTAACCGATGTGGCAGCGGTGTATTATCCCGATTTGCCGGCTAGGGTACCGCTGAATATCAGCCTCACGTACGAATCCACTTCCGGCAGTTCGCTGGAAATCATCGAGTATTTCATCCAGTTGGGAGACCGACTGACCATCGAGTCGCTCAGCCGCATGGACGAGACGTCTACTTCGGCGCGGGAGGTAACGATGGATGGCCGGCGTGCGATTCTGGTCGAGACGAACCGTGCGAAAGACACGCGCACTCTCATCTGGCAGCAGGATGGCATCTTGCTCGAAGTCGAGGCGCATAACGTAAGTGCCGAGGAACTCTTTTCATTCGCATCGTCGCTGCGAGCAGAAGAATGAGTGCTTTTCTCACCTGGTACGTGATCCTAGAAATCCTGGGGCTGATCACCCTGCCTATTGCCTTCCGGCTGTTCCGATGGCTGCCGGATCGAGGCTATGCACTGGCCAAACCGCTGGGGCTCTTGCTGACAGGCTACGGCCTGTGGGTGCTGGTCAGCTTCAGATTCCTGCGTAACACGCGGATCGGCATCCTGTTTGTGATGCTGCTGGTGGCTGCCGGCGCGGCCTACCTGGTCGCACAGCACCAAGCGGAGTTTCGCGCATTTCTGCGTCACAACCGGCGGGTTATCGTCGCCGCTGAGTTGCTCTTCCTGGCCGGATTTGCCGCCTGGACTGTCTACCGCGCCTACAATCCGCAGCTCGATCACACCGAAAAGCCCATGGAGTTGGCGTTTCTCAACGCGATCCTGCGCAGCGAAACCTTCCCGCCCCATGACCCCTGGTTGGCCGGCTACACCATCAGCTACTACTACTTCGGCTACCTGATCGCGGCCATGCTAACGAAGCTGTCCGGTGTAGCGCCGGCGGTGGCCTTCAACCTGATGATCGCATTGCTGTTTGCGCTGACGATGACCGGGGCGTACAGCCTGACGTATAATCTGATCGAAGGGCTGAGAAGGAGCGGGGGAGCCGAGGAGCGGGGGAGCCGAGGAGCTGAGGAGCTGGAACAAAACCTTCACCCCAGCACCCCAGCATCCCAGCACCCTGTCTCTCTTCGTTCCCTTTTGTTTTCCATTTTGGGACCGCTGTTCGTCGCCATCGTCGGGAATCTGGAGGGCTTTCTGGATGCGCTCCATTCGCGCGGCCTGGGCTCAGCCGGCTTCTGGCAGTGGCTGGACATCCTGGACATCAACACGCCGGCTATCCCAGGGGCGTGGATTCCCGAGCGCACCTGGTGGTGGTGGCGCGCGTCGCGGGTGATCACGCAGCGGAATCTCCTGGGTAACCACGTGGAGATCATTGACGAATTCCCTTTCTTCTCATTCCTGCTGGGGGACATGCACCCGCACGTGCTGGCACTACCCTTCGCCTTCCTGGCTATAGCTGTTGCGTTGAACATCCTTTTCGGCGCCGGTCGTGATGAGGAC
>JBHHXF010000389.1:0-4068 GCA_046756905.1 Anaerolineae bacterium
TTACCTGGCGCGTCGCGGGTATCTCACCATCGCCCCCGACTTCCGGGGCTGGGGCGAATCCGACAGCGGCAACAATTTCTTCCGCACCGGCCTGGTCATCGACATCCTGAATCTGATCAGCTCCCTCCCCTCGCTGCCCCAGGCGGACCCGCAACGAGTCGGCATGTGGGGCCACAGCATGGGCGGCGGAGCGACCACCAAGGCCATCACCATCGACTCTAGGATCAAGGCCGCCGTCCTCTACGCTCCTGTCAGCGCCGACGACACGATTGTGATGCGCAGGTGGGGGCGCTCAAGCAGAGGGGGTAGCTCAGATGATCCGCTGCGACAGGCATATCGAGAGGCGGTGCGCGACCGGGATTTCGTTCGCCGCACCTCGCCCATCAACTACTTTCAGTTCGTGACGGCAGCCGTGCAGATCCACCAGGGGACGGCCGACACGACAACGCCGCCGCGCTGGGCTCAGGCGATTCGGGATGGTCTGCAGGCAGCCGGCAAGGATGTTGAGTATTTCTCGTACCCTGGACAGGGACACGCTTTCCAGGGGGAGAGTTGGACCCTGTTCATGGAGCGCGTTGTTGCTTTCTTCGATCAGCACTTGTGACCGAGCCAGCGCCCCCTTAGAAGTCCTCAGCAAGAATCCTGCCCATGGTCGCGACGAGGAAATCGGCATCGGATTCGGAAAACGGCATGGGGGGCCGGATCTTGATCACGTTGTGCAACGGCCCCTCGGTGCCGGCCAGAATGCCCTCCTCACGCAGCCGGTTGACGACGAAGGCAGTCTCTTCCGCTGCCGGCTCCAGGGTTTCGCGATCCCGCACCAGCTCGACGCCGAGGAACAGCCCCGACCCGCGCACGTCCCCGACGATGGGGTAGCGGTCCACCAGCGGACGTAAGCCGGCCAGCAGCCGATCACCCACCCGCAGCGCGTGGGCCTGAAAGTCCTCTTCCAGCACCACATCCAGCACCGCCAGCCCGATGGCACACGACACGGTGTTGCCGCCGAAGGTGCTGAAAAACTCCATGCCGGTGTCGAACGACTCGGCGATCTCCGGTGTGGTGACTACGGCCCCGATGGGGTGGCCGTTGCCCATGGGCTTACCCAGGACCACGATGTCCGGCACAACGCCCTGCGGCTCGAAGCCCCAGAAATGTGTGCCAATCCGGCCGTAGCCGGTCTGCACCTCGTCAGCGATACACACCCCACCGGACTCTCGGATGTAGCGATAGACCGCCGCCAGATAGCCGTCGGGTGGAACGATCTGGCCGCCCACACTGGGCAGCGATTCGGCGATGAAGCTCGCCGGCCCGACGCCTTGCCGGCGCAGCTCCTCGACAATCTGCGCCACGTGTTGGGCGTATTTCTCGCCCGCCTGCGGATCGTCGCGCCCGTATGGGCCGCGGTAGACGTCGGGAATGGGGGCGGTGTGAACCCAGGGCGGCGCTCCCTGGCCGCCTGGCCCGCTGTGCTTGTAGGGACTGATGTCGATGAGGGTGGTGGTGTTGCCGTGATACGCTGCTTCTAGCACGATCAGATCCCGCTGCCCGGTGTGGGCCCGCGCCAGGCGCAGCGCCAGTTCATTCGCCTCACTGCCAGAGTTGACGAAGTAGCAGACGCGCAGGGGCTCCGGCAGCAGGATGCCGAGGCGCTCGGTATAGCGCAGGATGAAATCGTGCAGATAGCGGGTGTTGGTGCTCAGGACAGCCATCTGCTCCTGGCCGGCCTGCACCACGCGCGGATGGCAGTGCCCCACGTGAGGCACGTTGTTGTAGGCGTCCACGTACCGCCGGCCTTCATCGTCGTAGAGGTACTGCATCCAGCCGCGCACGATCTTGAGCGGGTCGCGGTAGGACAGGCTCAGGTTTCGCCCCAGGAGCCGGCGGCGAGCGGCGAGCGTTTCGGCCTTTCCGGGCGGCCTGGGCGGGAAGCGATGCGCCGGAATGCCCAGGATCAGATTCGGATCGAGGGAGAAGGAGCGCCAGACATCCTTCTCACTCGGCCGGACCATGCCGGGGAAGTCGCAACCCAGGTTGAGCAGGTCGGTGGTGAGCTGGAAGTGGAGGTGGGGCGGCCAGCCACCGTTCTCGTCCGGCGTGCCGACCGTGCCCAGTCGCTCCCCTCTGGCAACGGGCTGGCCGGCGTAGACCCCTTCCAGGCTGGCTTCGCTGAGATTGCCGTACAGGGTGTAGAAGGTTTGACCATCGTCGGCGTCGTGCTGCAAGATGACGGTGGGGCCGTGATCCTGCAGCGCGGTAAGGTTGGCGAAGGCGTGCACGATGCCGGCTAGCGGTGCGTACACCGGCGTGCTGGCGGGCGCGAACAGGTCCAATCCCAGGTGCACTACGCGCCGTTCGGCGGTAGGAGTGTCGGCGGCAGCGAACTCCGGCGCGGTGTAGAGCAATCGCGGCTCGTCGTAGCGCCCAACGCCCAGGGTCACGCCGGCGGCTGCCATGCGGTCGAGGAGACGCCCCGTCAGGTGAGGGTGTGTGTTTTTCCGCGCGTCGCCGCTCACCAGCGGGCTGCCGATGCTCAGATCGAAGACCAGGCATGGCTCGGTGCGCGGGTCAACATCCAGCACCGGAGCAAACGTGCCGGCATTGGCTTGCAGCCACCTGGCAACTGCCGCGCTGGCCTGCACCGGCTCCAGGCCACACGCATGGCGGAAAGTGGCCTCGGCGAAGCGTGGGTGAATCTGCAACAGCCGCGGCAGGGTGCGGCGAATCGGTTCCTGGCTGATGGTCAGGTAAGCGTCGTTCGGGCGCTGCCGCTGCTGGTGGGCGGCCATGCACACGCTCATGCACAATCGCAGGCAGGCCAACCCGAACAGCGCCGCGATCTCATCCTCGGTGAGGGGATACTCGGCGTGATAGCCGCTCACGACATGCGCCGCAGCGGTCAGGGGATCGGGCTTATCGAGCACCACGTAGGCGATGGCCACGGCCAGGTCGCCCACCGTGTAACTGTACACCAGGTCGCCGAAGTCAACCACGCCGGCTATGCGCTGGTGGCGTGTGTAGAGGTCCCCGCCTGGGTCAACGATCACGTTGTAGTCGTTGGCATCGTTGTGGATGACACTCTTGCGCAGTTTCGGCAGCAGCGGCGCCACCCGGTGCTCGAAATCGGCGGTGAGCCGGCCCACCATCGGTCGCAGTTCAGGGTCTGCGATCAGCGGTCCGTACTCGCGGCACACGCGCAGTCCGTTGGCCAGGTCCCAGGGGAAGTCCCGGTGAACAGCCGGGTGATCGAAGTCCGCCAGGGTGGAATCGATCCGTCCCATGCAGTACCCCAAGTCGCGAAGGAGTTCCGGGGAGTGGCGTTTGACGTCGGCCAGATGCACGCCGGGCAGGTAGGTGAGCAGGCGCACGAAGAAGCGGTCGGTTCCCGACGGTGGCTGCACCTGGGCCAGTGGCTCGCCGGCGCGGGTTGGCACGACACGCGGACAGAGCGGCGCGTGTTGTGCGATGTGGATCATGGCGCGCTGCTGGGCCTCCAGCATGGCGCGATCTTCCAGCGGGTTGGCGATCTTGAGAACGAACCGCTGGCCGGCCTGGGTTTGGAGCAGGAAGTTCTGATCCCGTTCGCCGGGCAGGGGTGTCGCGTCCGCGCGGATGCCGTAGAGGTCGTCTG
The DNA here is from genome assembly GCA_046756905.1 of Anaerolineae bacterium. Taxonomy (GTDB): domain Bacteria; phylum Chloroflexota; class Anaerolineae; order Epilineales; family JAANWY01; genus JBHHTZ01. The sequence goes on from JBHHXF010000389.1 coordinate 3,629, forward strand.
CCAACTGAACGGCCTCTTCATCGGTGAATTTTGGTGTGTGGGTAAGCATTTTCTGGTCCCGTTGTTTTTGGTCTACCCGGACTTCATCATGGGGAGATTTCATCACACGGATGGAAAGAAACACGGATTGCTCTGATTTTTATCCGTGTTTCTTTCCATCCGTGTGAGACTGTTGATTCCTGGTCGGTTTGAGGCGCGGCTTCGCTGGACGGTAACGCAGATTCAATGATACACAAGAAAACTCCCGCGATCAACCTTGCTTCGACGGTAACTACCCAGGCATATGAACCCTTGCGAAGGTTCACGAGCAGATTCTGGACCGGCAGTGTCCTCGCAAGCCGAGACTCGCTCTATTGGCAAGGCTATTCGAAACCTTCGCAAGGGTGGCTGGGTAGTTTCCTTCGACGAATATCGACCCTTTGGTTGTTACGGTGTATAAT
>JBHHXF010000390.1:0-4067 GCA_046756905.1 Anaerolineae bacterium
GAAACCGATCATTTTCTGGTTCGCCAGTCATCTTCCCACTCCTGTGCCGTTGGCTGATAAACCGTAACAATCAGAATGTAATCTTGAGACTCGTTGATAGCAATAACACTGTGTATCGGCTTCTCAGGGGAAACAAAAGCCAGAACCAGACAGTCGGGCAAGTATCGGTGCAGGTTCTGGCGTGTTCAGCACCTCCATCCCTTCGATAAACTCAGGACGTCGCACATCCTCGCCAAACCCCAACACAATCAACCCCAGTCGCTCGCCGTAGCGGACTAGGCTATCGTCTTCGTACAACGACGCGATGGCGCCGATGATCTGCTGGATTCGCGCATCTCATCCTTGAAATCGCGCATCTCGGTTGACAATTGATCGAGATTGTGCTGCGTTCGCTCGATCTGGCGGTCCGTCTGAATCGACCGGGCGCGCATCTCGGTTGACAATTGATCGAGATTGCGCTCCGTTCGCTCAATCTGGCGGTCCACTCGATCGACGGTGACCAATAGTTGGGACATCAGTTCTTCCAGATTGGTGACCCGTTGTTATATCATTACATCTTGCACGCGACCGTACCTCTCTATGCTTGGTTGAGGATGTCCATCATCTCCATTGTACTACACCACCGGCTTGTTTGCAGCCAAGGTGGTCGTGATGCTGCGTCGGTGTTGATCAGGTCAAAGGTGTTGCACTCCTCGCCTATGCTTCCTCTACTACGACCTCGTACGCCGAGATGATGTTGGCCGCCTTGCTCAGCATGGCATGGGCGGGGCAATATTTGGCCTCCGATAGCTCGATGGCTCGCTCTACTGCCGCCGGGTCAATGTTCCGGCCGCGCACCATGTAGATAACCCGGATATCAGTGTACACCTTCGGGAAATCTCTGGCCTGATCCGCCTGAACTCGTACTTCAAAGCCTGTAACGTCCTGCCGCTTTTTCCTGAGGATAGATATCACGTCCATGGCGGTACAGCCGGCCAGGCTGACCAGCATCAGTTCCAAAGGCCGGAACCCCATGTCCTGCCCGCCCACGGATGGATCGGCATCCAGCGTCAGGTTATAGCCGGTATTGGCGGTCGCAGTGAAATGCATGTCACCTTTCCAGGTAACGGTGGTCGCTTTACTCACTCAACACTCCTCCCTTGGCTTGGCACTGCGCGTGCAATGCGTGCATCTGCTTCGAAAATAGTTGGCTGGATGGCTAGATGGCTTGTTGGCTTGCAGAGTGCCCAGCCATCCAGCCATCTAGCCATCCAGATGTCGTTTGATGCACGTTGCCAGTGTCAGGTTACAAGTTGCAGGTTCGTTTTCAAACCTTCAACCCCCAATCTTGGCCACATACTCCCGCCAGCCGGCCTCGAACTCTCCGAAGCTGACGTCCAGGACATCGGGGATCAGGCCATCCCACCCCTGGTGCTGCGATGCGCCCCGAACGAGTTCGCCGAGATACGCGCTCCCGTATGTCTCGACCAGGTAGGAAATGACCGTGTCGTAGAGATAGTCTGTCGTCGGATCAACACCCCGCTGGGCCCGGGTAGGTCGGTCGCGCAGCGAGGGTTGTACACCGGCCTGAAACATCGCGCGAATGGCCTGCCGGCGGGGTTCCTCCCACGGCGCATCAGTCGTCCACTGTTCTGTTTCCCAGCGTGCTACGGCTTCGTAGACCGCGTTCGCGAAATGGTGCGCCGGCGTTTCGGCCTGGGTTGCGATCAGATATCGGGACAACGCCAGGCCGGTTGACATGCGGTAAAAGCTGGCCGGCGACATTTCAGTGACAAACGCACCCAGGGTTGGCGAGAGGACCGTAATCCCATCGGTATTGCCCCGCCAGTCCAGCACCCGATAATCAGGGATGATTTCAATTTCTATAAAAGGCTGTGACTCAATGCCTGATCCCGGTCGCAGATCGCCGGCTACCTGTATGAAGAAGGCCTCCGTGGCCGGCAATTCTCCTGTAACAACCTCAGCATCCTGCCGATTGAAGCGCAGGCGCAGATGTGTGGTCTCTTGCTCGCGAGTCAGGCCATAGAAAGATGCCGGCGTAGATGTCCACTTCCACTCGCTGCCAAAGCGGCGATATGTTCGGATTTGCTGGTACGGCGTGGAACCCGGGTCAGGAAAATGTACTTCGACTCGCACCCATGCGTCATCACCGCGAACGACCGCATCCTCCAGTCGGGCGCTGAAGGGGGCATTGGTGCTGCGCCGGAACTGCTGATACACGTCGAACAGCCGGTTTTGCTGCTCTCGCCAGTCGGGGTCGCTGGAGTCGGGGAACAGACGGCGGTAGAGATCACGATCCCCCCGTTCGATGGCCCGCTGCTCGTCTGCCAGTAGTCGAAGCAGCTCGAATTTCACCGGCGACAGCAAACCAAGGCGCGTTCCCTCGCGCTGGGTGAAAGCGTGCAGCGCATAGTTTCGCCAGCCGGCGTCAAACTCAGCAAACGGCACGTGCAGCGTTTGGAGAACATCCAATATCTGGGTGATGATCGGGTAGCGGGTACCGTACTGTTGCGCACCGCGCACGATATCCGCCAGACTGTCGCGACCGTACGCCTTGACGGTGTAGTCCACCAGCGCCCGCCCGGCAACGGCCTGGACGGTGGGATGTTCCAGTGATTTCCAGGCCTCATCCAGCAGAGACAGGAATGGCAGGCTGACGAGAAGGTCTTGGAGCTGTGCTGCCTGAGTCTCCAGAAGCGGAACCCCCAGCCAGTCGGCATATTCCCACTCTTTGACGGCCTGGATCATCAGCGGCCAGTCGCCTTGCTCCGTATGAAACAGACTCACGACCTGGTCCAGCAACAGGGCGCCTAGCCGGCGCTTGATGGCCTCTGTGTCAGCATCCGGCCCAAGGTCGGAGAGGTCGTAGTAGGTCGGGTCGTTTTCGAGGTCGCTTTCGATAGGTTGCACAGAGAGGATGACGTAAAGCGTTCGCTTCCCTTGCGGCGGAGACAGTGTCAGGTCGTCCAGGAGTTGCGCATAGAGCACCTGGATATCGGACGTGACGGCGCTGATCCGGGTCGCATCCCGCTCATGGAAGACGAATCGCAGGTTTTCGGTTTCCTGAGCGACCTGATCTAGCCAGACTTGGTCAGCGGGGACTGAGGTTTCCAGCCATAATCCGCCGGAACGACGGTAAGCGCGTGTGACACGATTTGGCTGACCATGTGCGGGTACAACTCCTATCTCCGCCACCGCCAGGTCGGAGCCAAACAGCATTGCATCGGCCACGGTCATCCTGGCGGCTGCCGGACCATCGCTTATCACAAAAGCCTGTTCCTGGCGTCGCCGCCAGCCGGAATGGGCAGCCGGGTCCAGTATTGATCTGTACAGGGAGAGATTATGGGTTTCCATGGCCCAGCTTTCCGTGTCAACCGTGGCCTGGATGTCCTCCCGAAGCCGCGCGCTTTGCTGACGGGCCTTCCATTGCAGTGAGACGGCCGCGCCAACGACCGTGACCAGCAGGATTCCGAACAGGATCCACAGCCAGCGGGGAAGCGGGCGGCCTCCTTGCGGCGGCTTCCGCCAGGGGTCGTGCTGAGCCTCGCTAGAACTCCACTCTTCTTCGCCAGTCCGCCAATCCAACATGGCCTAAGTGTATCCTATCTGGGCCAGATTGGAAAGTGAGCCGGCACACAGTTGGTGCCGGCCTCCATCAGCATCTGGGTCATGTCACGCGCGCATCGAATGATAGAGGCCGCGCGTTTGAACTCCTTCTCGGCAGTGGTTTCCCGGCGTGCAACGCGCTCCTCCTGAGCTTTCATGGCCACTGCGACAGCTTCGCGGGGGAAGACCTCCCAGTCATCCATCGTGGGTAGAATATTCTCTGCATCCAGGCCGCTCTCCACGGCCATGTCAGCCAGCGCATGGGCTGCCGCCATGCACATGCCGTCGGTGATGGTGCGAGCCCGCACGTCCAGCGCGCCCCGGAAAATACCCGGAAAGCCTAAGGAGTTGTTGACCTGGTTCGGGAAATCAGAGCGGCCGGTGGCCACGATGGCCGCCCCGGCCTCTTTCGCCTCCCACGGCCAGATTTCCGGAATGGGGTTGGCACACGCAAACATGAT
>JBHHXF010000391.1:0-4067 GCA_046756905.1 Anaerolineae bacterium
CCCAGAATGCTACTCACCATCACCACCACCCAACCGCCGGCCACCGACCTCGGCTACCTGCTCCACAAACACCCGGCCCGGTTCCAGTCATTCGAGCTGTCCTTCGGACAGGCTCACGTCTTCTATCCCGAGGCAACGGAGGAGCGCTGCACCGCCGCCTTGCTGCTCGACGTGGATCCCGTGGGATTGGTGCGCCGGCGCGGACAGCCGGCCGGCGGCTTCGCCCTCCAGCAGTACGTCAACGACCGGCCCTACGTCGCGTCGTCGTTCCTCAGCGTGGCCATCGCCCAGGTGTACGGCACCGCGCTGGCCGGCCGCAGCAAAGACCGCCCCGAGCTGGCCCAGACACCCATCCCGCTGCGGGCAAAAGTGGCCGTCTTGCCCTGTCGCGGCGGCGAGCCCCTGCTGCGCCGGCTCTTCGAGCCCCTGGGCTACCACGTGACCGCCCAGGGCTACGGGCTGGACGCACAGTTCCCCGACTGGGGCGAAAGCCACTACTTCACCGTCACCCTGGAGGCCACCTGCCGGCTGAGCGAGCTACTGGCCCACCTGTACGTGCTCGTGCCCGTGCTGGACGACGAAAAACACTACTGGGTTGGCGAGGACGAAATCGAAAAACTCCTGCACCACGGCGGGGAGTGGCTGGCCTCCCACCCCGATCGCGAACTCATTGCGAGCCGCTATCTGAAGGGGCAGCGCCGGCTCACCCGCCAGGCCCTGGCCCAACTCGTCGCGGAGGACCAGCCGGACCCTGATGCTGAAGAAGAGCACCGCGACCAGGAAGAGCAGGCGGTCGAGACACGCATCGGTCTGCACGAACAGCGCATCGGCACCGTCGTGGCCGTGCTGAAGAGCGCCGGCGCGAAGCGGGTGCTGGACCTGGGCTGCGGCGAAGGCCGGCTCCTCCGTGCGCTGCTGAAGGACATGACCTTCGAGGAGATTGTGGGGGTGGACGTGGCCCACCGCGCTCTGGAGATGGCCCACCAGCGGCTGCACCTGGACCGTCTGCCGCCTCGCCAGCGAGGGCGCATCAAGTTGATCCACGGCTCGCTAACCTACCGCGACAAACGGCTGGCCGGCTACGACGCCGCGACGGTGGTGGAAGTCATCGAGCACCTGGACGAGTGGCGCCTGCGGGCCTTCGAGCGCGTCGTCTTCGAGTTCGCACAGCCCGGCATGGTGGTGATCACCACACCCAACGCAGAGTACAACGTCAAGTTCGAGACGCTGGCCGCCGGCCGGTTCCGCCACCGCGACCACCGCTTCGAGTGGACGCGCGACGAATTTCAGGCGTGGGCGAATCGGGTGGCCGAACAACACGGCTACACGGTGCGCTTCATACCCATCGGGCCGGAAGACCCGTTGGTGGGCGCTCCGACACAACTGGGGGTATTCACCCGATGACCATCGACATCCCCGAGCTCGCGCTGGTCGTCCTGATCGGGCCTTCGAGCGCCGGCAAGTCCACCTTCGCGCGCCGGCACTTCCAGCCGACCGAGGTCCTCTCCTCCGACTTCTGCCGCGCGCTGGTGGCGGATGACGAGAACGACCTGGCAGCCACCAAGGATGCCTTCGAGGTGCTCCACTTCATCGCTGGCCGGCGGCTGGCCGGCGGCCGGCTCACCGTTGTGGACGCCACCAACGTCAAGCCCGAAGACCGCAAGCCGCTGCTGAATCTGGCCCGCGAGTACCACTGCCTGGCGGTGGCCATTGTCTTCGACCTGCCGCAGCGGATCTGCCAGGAGCGGAATCGACAGCGCGCCGACCGCAACCTGCGCCCCTACGTCATTCAGCGACAAAGCCGGCAGATGCGCCGCGGGCTGCGCGGCCTGCGACGGGAGGGCTTCCAGTATGTGCATACGTTCTCCTCACCCGAAGAGGTGGACGCCGCCACGATTGAACGCCGGCCCCTGTGGTGCAACCTGAAGCACGAGCACGGCCCGTTCGACATCATCGGCGACGTGCACGGCTGTTTCGACGAACTGGTCGCGCTGCTGGAGAAGCTCGGCTACGAGGTCGCCGCTCAGCCGGATGATGCCGGCGGCCTGGGCTACGTTGTTCGTCCGCCGGCCGGCCGCAAGGCCATCTTCCTGGGCGACCTGGTGGACCGGGGTCCCAACAGCCCTGGGGTGCTGCGCCTGGCGATCAGCATGGTAGAGAGGGGGTCCGCCCTCTGCGTCCCCGGGAATCACGATGCAAAACTGGTGCGCGCCCTCAGGGGGAAGAACGTGCGGATCACGTACGGCCTGGCGGAGACGCTGGAACAGTTGAAGACCGAGCCGTCGGCCTTCAAGGAGCGTGTGGCGACATTTCTCGACCGGCTCATCAGCCACTATGTGCTCGACGAGGGCCGGCTGGTCGTCGCCCACGCCGGCATGAAGGCCGAGATGCAGGGGCGCGCCTCTCGCCGGGTCCGCGAGTTCGCGCTGTACGGTGAAACCACGGGCGAGACCGACGAATATGGCCTGCCTGTCCGCTACGAGTGGGCGGCGGACTATCGCGGACAGGCCACAGTGGTATACGGCCATACACCGGCCTCGGCGCCCGAGTGGGTGAACAAGACCATCAACATTGACACCGGCTGCGTCTTCGGGGGCCAACTGACAGCCCTGCGCTACCCTGAGCAGGAGCTGGTGTCAGTATCTGCCGCGCGCACCTACTATGAGCCGGCCCGCCCCTTCACTTCGACTGAGCTCAGTGCAGGCCTGGCTGAAGAGGGGCAGGCCCCGTCCCTGGCGGCGCAGCGCAAGTACGTCGATCTGCTGGACATCGAGGATGTGTCGGGCAAGCGGGCGATCAACACGCGCCTGTACCGCAGCGTGACGATCCGCGAAGAAAACGCCATGGCGGCGCTGGAGGTCATGAGCCGCTTCGCCGTGAACCCGCGATGGCTCATCTACCTGCCGCCGACCATGTCCCCCTCCGAGACGAGCCAGGCGCCAGGTCTGCTGGAACACCCGGCGGAAGCGTTTGCCTACTTTCGCAACCAGGGCATCCCTCACGTGGTGTGCGAGGAAAAGCACATGGGCTCGCGGGCCGTGGTCATCGTCTGTCGCGATCAGGACGTGGCCCGAGAGCGCTTCGGCATCGCGGACGAGGGGATCGGCATCTGCCACACGCGGACGGGCCGGCGCTTTTTCAATGACCTGGCTGTCGAGGCGGAACTTCTGGCACGGGTCCAGACGGCGATGGCAACATCCGGCCTGTGGGACGAGCTGAACACCGACTGGGTGTGTCTCGACTGCGAGCTGATGCCCTGGTCGGCGAAAGCCCAGGAACTGCTGCGCCGGCAATACGCCGCCGTGGGTGCCGCCTCCGGTGCGGCGCTAGGCGAGGCGGTGGCCGTGATAGAGCAGGCGGCCGGTGCGGGCGCCGACGTGAGCGCACTGCTGGACCGCTACCGCAACCGCGCGCAGATGGCAGCGCAGTACGTCGATGCCTACCGCCACTACTGCTGGCCGGTCCACTCCGTCGCCGACCTGAAACTGGCGCCGTTTCACCTCCTGGCCACAGAGGGCGCCGTCCACATCGACCGCGATCACGTGTGGCATATCGAGACGCTGGCGAAACTCTGTCGCGCCGACCACGCTGGTAGGGGCGAGGCAAGTCGGAATGATGGTCTCGAAGCAAAAGAACCTGCTCTCCGACTTGCCTCGCCCCTACTCGCCACGCCCAATCGGGTAGTCGATGTGACGGATCCGGAGATTCAGGAGGACGCGGTCCGCTGGTGGGAGAAGTTGACCGGTCGGGGGCAGGAGGGGATGGTGGTCAAGCCGTTGGACTTTGTGGCCCGGGGCCGGCGGGGATTGGTACAGCCGGCGGTGAAGTGTCGCGGTCGGGAATACCTGCGGATCATCTACGGGCCGGAGTACACGACACAGGAGAATCTGGAGCGGTTGCGTTCACGCCGGCTGGGCGTCAAGCGCTCGCTGGCCCTGCGGGAATTCGCTCTGGGCATCGAGGCGCTGGAACGCTTCGTGCGCCGCGAACCGCTGTACCGCGTCCACGAATGCGTCTTTGGTGTGTTGGCCCTCGAAAGCGAGCCGGTCGATCCACGCCTGTGAGCA
>JBHHXF010000392.1:0-4060 GCA_046756905.1 Anaerolineae bacterium
ACTGATACGGTCGCGACCTATGACTTTGTGCAATCCTTCGTAGACTTGCTCGTCAATTGTAATAGTCAGTCTCTTTTGCATTGGGTACCTCCCCGCAAGCTGATGTGCATTGTGTGTGTCATGATGATAGCTCCTATCGGAGGAGCAGTCAAGTATGAAGAACCTGGGCTGTCGGCCCGCTAATCGCGCACCACCAAGGGAAGATAGATCTTCGCCTGGAGAAGTCCCTGTATCCAGTTGACGATTAACTGTGTGGGGGTCTCATTGACATCGGCGATGGCTTCCATCTCGGTGACGTGGGAATAGCCGGCCAGGTAGCTGACACTCGCATCGAAGCCCAGCGTCTCCAGTTGGTTCTTGAACATCACGTTCTGCTCAGTGAGGTTGAGCAACTCGTCTTCGGCGTAGAGGATGTAGAACGGCGGCAGCCGCGTGCCGGCCACGACGTAGCCGGCCGGCGAGGCCTGCTCCAGCAGGTCGGTGTTGCCGAAGCCGCCCTGGAACGTCTGAGTCACCGCGTCGTGCCAGAAGACTTTATTCAGGCTGTTCAGTTCGTAGGCACCGCTCATCGTCACCAGCCCCTTGATGGCCGGCCTCAGACTCGTCTCGTAGTCAGGATGCGTGGCCAGAAGCGAGGCCAGATGGCCGCCGGCCGAGTGACCGAACACGACGATCTTGCCGGCATCCCCGCCGTTTTCGTCGATGTGCTCGACCACCCACTGGAACGCGGATGCCACGTCCTCGATGTTATCGGGATACCAGCCGGCCTTGGTGCGGTAGGGCTCGTTTTCGGGCCGGCCACAGGTGTCTCGGTCGGGGCAGTACTGGTCGGCGATGAACACCTCGTTGGAGGTGAGGCGGTAGTCGATCACCACCGTGACCCAGCCCATCTCTCCTGTGAAGGAGTGGGCGACGAACTCGTACCAGTCGCGGTAGCCGTCGATCCAGGCCCCGCCGTGCACGAAGAAGACCACGGGCTGGCGCTCCAGCAGGGCCTGGCCGTCATGCGCCCGATAGACGGTGAGCGCGCGAATCTCGTAGCTCTCCTTGTCCAGATATTTGTCCTCGGGTCGCATGTCGGTGGTCAGGAAGGGGGAATCGCCGTAGACAAAGTCCTGTTTGTAGATGGCGTAGGTGGTGGTGATGCCGGCCACCGGCTCGCCCCACTCCTGCGTCGATGCCGGCGCATGGTGCGAGAAATCCCGCAGCTCGGGGACAGCAGCCGGCCCGGACCACGCGGTCCATGGGAGTACCAGGAAAGCCACTGTGATAACGGAGGAAATGCCTATCACGGCAACTAGCCGCTTTGATACGTTGGTCAAGACACGTCTAGTCATTCTTGGACCTCCAGCCGCGCAGAGCGTTGATGAGAATTGAGAAATCACTCCAGTAACGAGCCGGCTACTGCTGCCCAGGCCCCCTCCCCCAGCCCCTCCCCCGAAATCAGGGGAGGGGAGCTGCACCAGGCGAGATGTCAGAGGGTTCCGTTGATAAGCGCTTTTGAGACGGCGTTGTGTCGTTCCATCACCACGGGCAAGTCGATGGTCGTAAGCTGCCCCTGATCCACCACAAGCTGCCCATTGATCACCGAATAGTTCACATTCACCGGATGGCAGAAGATGAGAGCTGCCACCAGGTCGGCCGAGGTGCCGGCAAACCCGATCTGGTTCAGGTCAAAGGCTATGAAGTCAGCCGCCATGCCAGGGGCCAACGCGCCAACATCGTCGCGGCCCAGCACCTGCGCGCCACCTAACGTCGCGATTTCCAACGCCTCTCGCGCTGTGAGCGCCGCCGGCCCACCCCCAACGCGTTGCAGCAACAGAGCCTGCCGGGCCTCGGCCAACAGATGGCTGGCGTCGTTAGAGGCCTGACCGTCGGCTCCCAGTCCCACCGGCACGCCGATGTCCAGCATCTTGCGGATGGGCGCGATGCCGGAGGCGATGCGCATGTTGGAGTTCGGGCAGTGGCACACGCCGGTTCCAGTGCGGGCGAACAGCCTTATCTCCGCGTCGTTCAACATAACGCAGTGGGCGTGCCACACGTCATCGCCGATCCAGCCCACGTCCTCAGCATATTCGCCGGGACGCATCCCGAACTTCTCCCGGCTGTAGGCGATGTCCTCTGGATTCTCGGCCAGGTGCGTGTGCAGGCGCACCCTGTAACTGCGGGCCAGTTCCACCGACGCGCGCATCAGGTCTTGGGTGATGCTGAAAGGGGAGCAAGGCGCCAGGCCCACGCGCAGCATGGCGTAGCGATCGGGGTTGTGATAGGCTTCGATCAGCCGGCGCGAGTCGCGCAGGATCTCTTCTTCCTCTTCCACCACGCTGTCCGGCGGCAGCCCGCCCTTGCTCTCGCCCAGGCTCATGCTGCCGCGCATGGCGTGGAAGCGGATGCCGATCTCCTGGGCCGCCTCGATCTCGTCATCCAACTGGCAGTCATTGGGGTAGATGTAGAGATGGTCGCTGGCCGTGGTGCAGCCGGAAAGGATGAGCTCGGCCAGGCCGGTCAGAGTCGAGATGTAAATCGCTTCGGAGGTGAGGCCGGCCCAGATGGGATACAGTGTCTTCAGCCAGCCGAATAGCTCCGAGTTCTGACCGCCGGGGATGACGCGGGTCAGCCCCTGGTAGAGGTGGTGGTGGGTGTTGATCAGCCCCGGCAGCACGATATGGCCGGCCAGGTCCAGCACGGTGTCGGCGGTGGCCGGCAGCTCGGCCGTGGGGCCGACCTGTTCGATCACGCCATCGCGGGCGAACAGACCGCCGCTCGCAATCTCGCGCCGCTCGGCGTCCATGGTTACGAGCATCTCTGCGTTTTGCACCAGCAACGTCGTCATGCGTCTACCTCCACACCAGTTTTGAGTTCCATCGGAAAGTCATTGTGATCGGGCAGATTACGCAATAGGCTGTACGCAGTACGCACTTACTGCGTATTGCGTACTGCGTATTGCGCGGGGCCTATCACCGCCTCACCAACGGCACGTAGACGCGACGGATCGGAACCCGTTGGGACAGGACAGCGCCGGCCATTTCGTCGGCCCAGGCCCGTCGCTCAGAGGGGTGCTCGAAGTCCCACTGATGCACGAAAGTGTGCAGCGCCTCGCGCAACGTTGGTGTGCCGGTCAGGGCCGGCAGCGGTGTGTCCATGTCCAGCGGGAAATACCGCCCTTCGCCCCGCAGGCTGCGCTGCACCAACTCACTGTAGATGGCCTGGATGGCCTCGTCGGTGCGCGCGGCGTCGGGGTAGTCGCCGAACTCGCGCCCGTGGGCGTCATCTGGCTGGGGATCGACGGGGTTGTAGTTACACGCTGGATAGCCGGTCAGGGTGTGGGTGGCCCAGGGCATCCCCAAGCTGTCCATGAGATCGACGCACTCGCGGTGCGAATAGGCGTCTCCGAGGGTGTGCAGGTAGGTGGCGAAGGCCTCCAGCGAGCCGGCCTGGATGCCGGTGGTGATGACCGCCGTGCGCGTGACCAGACACGATGCCTGCATCACCGTGAACTCCGCCGGCCCGCCCCAGGCGTAGGCCTCGTAGGCCACCAGCGTGTCGGTGACGCCCCACGCCCAATCGCGGAGCGCGCCCAGGTCGCGGTCGTTGTCGTGCGGGAAGTGGAAGAAGGGCGAGTACGGCCCAAACCGCGAAGTGACGCAATGGTCCGGGTCCCCCATGCTGCTCCACATGGGCCAGATGGTGTGCGAGTGGGGTTTCCGGCGACAGACGTCATCCGGGTCCGGCGGGGGGTAGAAGGCGCCGCCGGCGCAGTTGGTGTAGGAGATGGCGTCGCCCGGCCCGATCTGCTCCGAGTCCACCAGTTGGTCCCAGACTTGCAGCGTGATGCTGTCGGTGATGGAGAAGCCGGCGGCCAGGGCCAGCACGTAGGTCAGGTCATCGTGGATGGTGCTGACCTCTTCCCACTCTTCGCCCGTCTGGCCGGTGTAGGGGTCGCGGAAACGCAGGGACTCCTCAGCGAAGGCGCGGACCAGGCCGGCGCAGACCAGGAGGGGGAGCGCGATAGCGACGAAAAGCCGGCCGAGGCGCAGGACCTTGCTGGTTTGTGGCCGGC
>JBHHXF010000393.1:0-4056 GCA_046756905.1 Anaerolineae bacterium
GGCGGACTCGGAGGTCCCGGCTCTCCAGGCGTGGTCGGCTGTCCGGGGCACACAGCCGGCGCACGGCCGTCGTAGAAGCTGTATGGCCCGTAGATGGGGAATCCCTCGGAGCCGGCGGCCTCATCGCCCGGAATATCGTTCCCCAACACCGTGCCCTGACGTTCTATCTTCACCGCTCCCAGACCGACCAGGTTGCGGGGGTAGCTCCCGCTGCCGAATATCTCGTGTTGCCAGAACGTGGCGGAGATGACGGCCGAACCTTTGAAGCCGGCGTTTATATACCCCCAGTCGTTCAGGTTGATGTACTCCACCTGCTTCTCGTTCAGCTTCTCACACACGAAGTCCAGCAGGCCGTTCTGGTCGTAGATGTAGATGGCGAAGTCGGTGAAGCCAGGCTGCGGGACGGCGTTCATGATTGCCAGTTCGGTGGTGACGCCGGTGGTGCGGAGGTCCTTCAGCAGGCTGGGTATGCCGATCAGGCCAACGCCGCTGGAGAGACCGCCGTAGCCGGCGCCGACCTGCCAGTCGAACACCTGAGCCTCGGAGAACAGATTGTAGGCGACAGCTTCCAGCACGGACGTCATTCCAGGGTCGCCGTAGCGGATCAACTGCGCGACGGACACGATGTTCGGGGCCGGCACGCCTGGATCACCCGGCGAGATCCAGTCCTGGCTTTCCACCCGAATCTGGCCGACGAAGTTGCCCGGCAGGTTGTTGATCACCGGCAGGAAGAAGGTCTGCGACCCGCGCGGGCACACCCAATCCACCAGGGTCGTGATGATGTCGCCGGAGTTGTCGATGAAGTACACCTTCACCTTGGCATTCACGATGGAGCTCAGGTTCTGAACCTGCACACCGGTCTGCCAGCCGTTGAATTCACGATAGATCAGCGGCCCGTAGTTGATCTGCGAACCAGGTGAGAACAGCGCGTCATCGCGGTCCTGGAAGGTGTAGTCGATCTGCGATGGCGTGCCGTTGTAGGTCATCAACGCATCCCGCCCAATCTGGTCGATGGTGACGGCCATCGGCTCGCTGGTTCGGATCCAGGCCGAGCCCTGCCACTCGGGTCCCACGCACTGGCCGGCATCGTACTGATAGGTTTCGCCGGGCGCCAGGCTGAAGATCTCGCACACGGTGGCTCGCAAGCAGTCGTCCTGCTCCTTGAACCACAGCTCGACACTGGTACACTCGGTGCCGGCGTTGTGGATGTACAGCGTCGAGTTGAGGCCGGCCCGGTTGGCGTACACCAGGGGGGCGTAGAAGGCGAAGCCCCCAAATTCGGGATCAAACGCGCCGAGCATACCCCCGGTCACGCCAGAGTACGCTGAGCTGACCGGCAGGTCGTCTGTCGATGCGTCGCTGCACTTGCGTACCACTTCGACGGCCAGAGGCTGACCATGGAAGGTGTAGAAATCGAAGCCGTGCCAGACGCTAAACTCGTTATATGCCTTCTTGAACCGTCTATACTCATCGCAATCAAAGGTGATGGACGCGAAGAGTTCCTCACACAATGCGTCAGCAAATATGTCTCGCCCAAGCTGGAGCGCGTCTGCGCTGAAGACAACAGCGCTCTTGGCCGCGGCTGGAATCTGACTCCCCAGGAAGTTCCACGTCGATCCGGGCTGGAGCAGGCCGGAGCACTCGACCTTCAGCGGACCGTTGCACTGGGGCGGGCAGGCGCCGGCCTCACCCCAGAATACTACAATGGCTTTGGTGAGCCCGTGACCGACGTTCTGCACTTCAATCCAACTGTCACAGGCTCCTTCGTTGTCCCCCAGGTAGTTCAGGATAGGTAGGTGAATCTGCCGGCCCGTCGTGTCGGACGGCGGTGAGACTGGAGGGATTGGGGGCGGCAGCGAAGTTGGTGTCGGTCCTACAATGTCACACCCACCCTTTCTGAAGATGAAGTTCGCCCGATAGGTGCAGCAAAAACGGCTGCTGAAATCCTGAGCGTCGATGTAGTAGGTCATGCGCCCCACCGGTATACAATACCCTTGTGGAGGTGAGTCGAGGATCAATGTGTATTCCTCGCCATCGTACAGCGGAGACAGTCCGTAGAAGCGGAACCAGCCGCCGGTACCCGTCACCTGTTCGGCCACGTATTCGCCTGTCGGGCCGTACACCTTCACGACGGCTCCTGGTAGGAACCAGTCGCCTGAGCCGGGCTGGCCATCATCGTTGCGATCCTCGAAGACATGCCCCTGGATGACGGGCCGCTCGCAGGTGAACTGGTCGGGGCCGTTGCCGGTCGGATCGGGGCAGTCTGGTGTGGCAGTCGGTTCAACTTGCAGAGGTGGGACAGCCGATGGCTGCTTCCCCTCGGCAAAGGCCAGGGTGAAGGTCGCGAGCAACAGTACCATGACTACCGGAAGCATATATGCAGCCGGCGGTGGCCTGAGCCTCCTGAATGGATCGAATGTGGGATGTTGTCTAATTGTCATGGATGGAACTCTCCTTTCTCGAGTTGGATCGGCCGGCCCAGGATGGGGCGCACCGACCGTGCCGGCACCATGGCCCGGACGACTCATCCCGGCAAGCCAGAGCGCAAGTGGGCGATGATGGCCCGGCTATCAACAGCGAGCTCGCAACTTTCACCACCTAAAACGACGGTCAACCGCCGGCTGTTATGCGAGAAGACCACGAAGTGGGATAAGAGGAGCCAGAAGAGGCCGCGGAGACAGAATGGAAGGGGAGGTAGAAAGATTACTAGTGAGAGGCTTCGAGCACGTGGCTAGTCAACTAGCAGACGAACATATGACACCATGCTATGGTAATCGTGCCCAGAGGCGAGTATTTCCAGAGATACAATTTTGACGGGAGGCGGCTTGAGGCCCGTCTCGGGGTCCAGGAGATTTCCTGAATCGTACGTTCGCCACGCCCCTTGGGGAACTTGTTCTCCATTTTGCATCAAGTTGCCCGGCTTATAGAAGAAACCATGATACCACACATGCTCACTGTCCTGGGCATCCTTGTACTTGAGGCGGAACACCACAGGATACTCAGTGCTTTTTACTCCGCCGCCCTCGACTTCCTGGTCAAGTATTTTCAAGTCGGCCTGCAAGGTCAGCGAGGTGGTCAGGTCTGGCAGCACCTCGTTGATTTTCTGCACAATACCGACGTCGGCGCTATTCTCCTTGGATCCCTGGCGCAGGAATTGGATCGCCCGCCGGCCTTCCACCTCAACGATGGACACCTGCCCATCTACTCCGTCGTCGCCGTCCAATCCTTGATCGTGGTAGGTCCTCCAAGCCTCGCCTAATGGACGCGCAAAATAACTATCATCCATCAGGTTCTCAATGGCGCCAACGGGTGCGCTCGGCGGTTGGCCAGCCACCACCTGGGTCCGCTGACCGGGGCCGAGTTGAACGGTCTCACCAATGGCCTGGACTTGAGCCCGCTCCGTCCTGCCATAGCTTTTCTCATAGACGACGACCTGAGTCCCTTCGGTGGAGACATCAACGCGATAACTTCCTTCGCCCAGCACTGCGGTCATATGTGGCGAATGCACCTCATAGTCTAGGGGCACGCCGACCGCATTGGCGGCGCCCAGCGTGATACGCCCTTGGCCGACCTCCACGATCAAGGTGTCGGTGGCTCGACTCCATCGCCAGCGCGGGGCCCGCATTCGGTGCAGCACCACTTCGGTGTTAGCCGCCAGCCGGAGGTTGCTCCCTTCGAAAAACTGGACGAAGGCGGCTGATTGCTCATCCGTTACGATTCGCCCACGCTCCGGGATGTCGATGGGGCCGGCCACAGCCCGAGTGACGCCCGCAAATTCCGCCAGCACCGTACCGCCCGTGCTGCTGATGGGCTCTACCGTGGCCATCCGAGGCGCCGTCGCCGTGCGAACGTAGTGATAGACCCCCCATGGGACAGTTACAGCCAGGATGCAGAAGATGGCGAAAGCAGTCAGCAGGACCATCCATGCTGTGCGTGCGGGGTCAATCGCCGGCACGCGCTCCGCGACCTGGCCGGCGGTACTTACGGATTCGGCTCGCGTTTGGGTCATTTTCGTCGCTTACGGTCTCAACTCGGCTTGACAGTGCTTGAATTGTA
>JBHHXF010000394.1:0-4043 GCA_046756905.1 Anaerolineae bacterium
GCAATACCGATTTCAGGAGATGTGTGTGGCTAACCGTCCATCACTCTTGCATGGCTGGACGCGCCGGCTCTGGCGGCGTGTGACAGGTATCTCCATTCGCTACAAGTTGCTGGGGATGGTTCTGGCCGTGATCCTGCTGCTGGGTCTGGTCGTGACAGTGCAGGTGCAAACCCAACTCGCTCGCGACCTGCGCCAGAGTCTGGAGGAGCGGGGCGTCGCTTTGGCTCTTGATCTGGTCGAAGACACCACCGACCTGATGCTGACCCAGAACATCTTTGGTATCTACCAGGAGCTGCGCACGACGCTGGAGACCAACCCCGACGTACGCTACGTCTTCATCCTCAACGCTAAAGGGGAGATCGTGGCCCACTCTTTTCCCAGCCGGGTCCCGCCTGACCTCCTCACCGTCAACGTCCTGGCTCCCGACCAGCCCTGGCAGGTCCAAATCTTAAACAGTGACGAAGGGTTCATCACCGACGTTGTCGCTCCTATTTTTGAGAACCGGCTGGGGGCCGTGCGGATGGGTCTCTCGCACCAGCGCGCGGAGGCGGCAGTGGCTACCGCTACGCGTCGGCTCCTGCTGACAACCTTGGCCGCCCTACTGATCGGTGGGCTGGCTGTGTTGCTGCTCACCCGTGTCCTGACGGCACCAATCTTCGACCTGGTAGATGCGGCCCGGGCAGTGGGCCGGGGCGACTTGGCCGTTCATCCCCGGGTGCGTACGACCGACGAGATTGGCGAACTGACGGCGGCCTTCACCACGATGACCGAAGACCTGGCCCGCTTCCGGGACGAGCTCCTGCGCCAGAATCGGGAATTGGCGGCTCTCAACGCCGTGGCCCGGGCCATGTCCGGCGCCCGCTCCCTGGACGAGGTGTTGGACGCAGCCCTGGAAAGCGCTCTGACGGCTCTCGGTTGCCTGGCCGGCTGGGTCGTGCTAGACCGAGGCGGAGGTCCGGTGCCGAACATTGTTGCTCAACGAGGACTGTCTGAAGGATTCCTGGGTCGGGAAGCTATCCCAGAGAGGGAACCATGCCACTGTCTGCAGATCTCGCAGACCGCCCAAGGCGGGCAACAGCCCGTGCTGCAGACTGAGTGCCCGCGCTTACGTCGTGCGCTGAATCAGGGGGATCCCGAGGCTCACTTCGACCAGCACCTGAGTGTACCCCTGGTCTCCCACGACCGCCCGCTAGGCGTCCTCAATCTGGCTATGCTCGAGGGCCGGCTTTTCAGACCCGAGCAGGTAAACCTGGCCGCGGCCATTGGCCGGCAGGTTGGCGTTGCCGTTGACGCCGAACTACAGCGCCAGCGACTGATGGCGGAACTGGCTCGGCGGGAGGTACTGCGCGGCCAGTTGCTGGAGCGCGTACTAGCCGCTCAGGAGGAGGAGCGCCGCCGCATCGCCCGCGAACTCCATGACGAAGCGAGCCAGTCGTTGACCTCCCTGATGGTCGGCCTGCGTTTGCTGGAAAGGGAAGCCGACCACCCCGAGGCCATCGTAAACCAGGTGGTAGAACTGAAGAGCATGACAGACGGCGTCCTGGAAGACTTACACCGCCTTGCGATGGACCTACGGCCGGCCAGCCTGGACCATGTGGGGTTGGTGGCAGCACTACGCCAATATGCTGAAGAGTATAGCCGTCAACACGGTCTAGCGGTGCAATTCGAGGCTGTCGGGTTGAATGGACAGCGTCTGCCACCGGAGGTGGAGACGGCCCTTTACCGCATTGTCCAGGAGGCGCTGATCAATGTGGTTCGCCACGCTCGAGCTACTCGCGCTGACGTGCTCTTGGAACGGCGCGGCGAGCGTGCGATCGCCATTGTAGAAGACGACGGCGTTGGCTTTGATCCCGAAACTGCAGTGCAAGATGGCCGGCTTGGCCTTTTTGGCATGCGGGAGCGGGCCGAGATGCTGGGCGGCTCTCTCGTGGTGGAGAGCGCGGACGGCGCTGGAACGACCGTGTTTGCGGAGGTCCCCTTTGTCCATGCGCATCCTCATCGCCGATGACCACGGCGTGCTGCGGGCCGGCCTACGCATCCTGCTGAACGCCGAACCTGACCTGGAAGTCGTGGGCGAAGCAGCCGATGGACATGAGACCCTGCGCCTGGCACGGAAGCTGAATCCCGACGTGCTACTGCTCGACATCAGCATGCCCGGCCTGAGCGGCATCGAGGTCACCCGCCAGGTGAAACAAGTGCTTCCCGAAAGCCGTGTGCTCATCCTCACCGTCCATGAGGACGATAGCCTGTTGCGAGAGGCCATGCGGGCTGGCGCGGCGGGCTACATCATCAAGCGCGCCGTCGAATCCGAACTCATCAACGCGATCCGAGCCGTGTGGCGCGGCGACCTGTACGTACATCCCGCGATGACCCGCGCCCTGTTGGGGGACCTCCGCCGTACGCGTTCATCCGAGGAAGACCCCGTGGAACCACTCACCCCCCGTGAGACGGAGGTGCTGCAACTCATCGCCCAGGGGCACACCAACCGCCAGATAGCCGAGACGCTGACGATCAGCGTCCGCACAGTGGAGACCCACCGCGCCAACCTGATGGACAAGCTGGGCCTGCGCAGCCGGGTGGAGCTGGTGCGGTACGCCAGAGAGCGGGGGTTGTTGGATTAAGGGCGAACTTGCTCTGGATGGCGGACATCACAGCACAGGTGTGTGTGGAAAGAGTTGCGCCAGTCCATCGCCAGTTGTATGCTCGCCAGGGATCGCCAGATCCCTGGCATCAGCCCGCTGCAAGCAGGGAAATCGGAGTCCCGAAGGGGATCGTCAGATCCCCTTCGAGCAGATAATTGGCGAAGTATTTCCGCCGAGTGGTACTAGGCTACTTGCGGCCCAACCCAGGTTCCGGCGCGCCCACCAGGGCCACTCTGTTGCCAAACACAACCTGACCTTGTTCCATATCGTAGTGCGCCTGGCCGACGTCATCGAAGGCATAAACGGCGCCAAGACACGGGTTGATTGTTCCATCATAAACTAATTGGTTATAAGCGGCTGCCTGTTCATCGTTGGTTCCATGCGAACCCTGGAGACGCTTCTGGCGAACCCAGTGGTAGCGGAGATCCACGGAAGCTGAGTAACCGGTTGTCCCTGCGCAGATGACAACCATGCCACCCGCTTCGCAGACAAAAATGCTCGTCGGAATCGTCGCTTCGCCAGGATGTTCGAAAACAATGGCGGGGTTGCGCCGTTCACCGAGAGCGTTCCAAATCGCTTTGCCAAAAGCTCTGCATCCGGCTGTCCACTCCTTTTGGCCGGCGGCATCGGTCCAGTGTGGCGCAATACCCCAGTGAGAGAACTCACGGCGATTGATGTAGCCGTCCGCGCCTAGCTTCTTGCAGTATTCACCTCGTTCATCATCCGATACGACCGCCACGGCGCGCGCCCCATGAACTGTGGTAAGTTGAATGGCCTGGCCGCCGAGACCACCCGAGCCACCCCAGACGAGAACCACGTCCCCTGCCTGCAATACATTCCCTTCCCAGCCAAACAGCATGCGGTAGGCCGTCGTGCCTACCAGCGTCGGCGCAGCCGCCTCCTCCCAACTCAGATGCGGTGCCTTGGGCAGAACCTGATGCGATTGCGCCACACAGAACTGTCCGAAGGAACCAAAGTTGGTGTCGTACCCCCAGATTCTGGCAGAGGGCGCGATCATGGGGTCCTTGCCGGCCTTAATCCAGGGATCGTCCAGATCCCAATAGCCGTGGTGGACAACCACCTCGTCGCCGACAGCCACGTCATCAACCGCATCACCGATAGCATACACAATACCCGAGACATCGCTGCCGCCGATGTGGAAATCGTACGGCTCGCCCCGCTTCTGGCGCACGCGGATCACATCAACCGGCGAGCCGCGGGCGGCCCAGACGTTGTTGTAGTTGATGCCGGCGGCCATAACGCCGATCAGCACCTCGTGGGATTTCAGTTCAGGGACATCAATCTCCTCCACCTGAAACGCCGTGCGCGGATCACCGAAACGATCCTGGCGAATCACCTGTGCGAGCATCTTCTTCGGAACCTCGCCGACCGGCGGCAAGG
>JBHHXF010000395.1:0-4024 GCA_046756905.1 Anaerolineae bacterium
CATTTCTCATTTCTCATTTCTCATTTCCAATTGCTAATTTTCCCGCTCACCCGTGATCAGATCAGCGATGTCATTCTCCGTCAGCTCACCCTTGGAATAGGTGCCAACCTTCCTACCGTGCCGGAGGATCGTGTAGGCATCGGCGACCTGGTACACATGGTGGACGTTGTGGCTGATAAAAATGACTGACAGCCCACGCGCCTTGGCGGTGAGCGTATACGTCAGCACCTTGCGCGTCTCGGCCACCGAGAGTGCCGAGGTTGGCTCATCCAGGATCAGAAGCTTCGCGCCGAAATGCAGCGCACGGCCAATAGCGATGGATTGTCGTTCACCGCCGGAGAGTTTCCCGACCTTCTCCGTCGGCGATCGAATATCAATACCCACGTCGCGCAGCGAGGCGCGCGTCTGAGCATTCATCTCCTGCACATTGAGCCACCGGACTGGGCCGATCTTCTGCACCAGTTCGCGCCCCAGGAAGAAATTGCGCGTAATGCTCATCAGGTTGACCAATGCCAAATCCTGGTAGACCGTTTCAATGCCCAGCGCCCGCGCGACACGCGGTGAGCTGATCTGCACCGGCTCGCCTTCGAAGTAGATTTGCCCACTCGTGGGCGTATAGACGCCGGTGAGAATCTTGATCAGGGTTGATTTGCCCGCGCCGTTGTCGCCGACCAGCGCCATCACCTGTTGCTCCTCGACGGTGAAATCCACGCCATCCAACGCGGTGATGGTGCCGAATCGCTTGACAATGTTTTTCATCTGGACCACGGGGGTGTCATCGTGCCCATTCATACTCATGCCAGACCCCCTTTCTCATCTCTCATATGCCATTCGTGTCTCAGGCACGGCCGCGGAGCCAGTTGTTCAGAATCACGGCTGCCACGATAGTTGCACCGACGACAGCCTCGAAGTTGTCGGCCGGTATGAACGGTATGTTGAGCAGCACTACGCCTGTACGTAGCATGCTGATCAACAGGACACCGATCAGAGCGCCCCAAATGCTGCCCGCCCCGCCCGTTAGTAACGCGCCGCCGACCACAGCGGCTGCAATCGCACTCAGTTCCATCCCGGCGCCGGTCGCAACGCGCACCGTTTTGAATTGGCTAAACAGCAAGACCCCGGCAAAGCCGGCCAGCGCCCCGGAAATGATGAAGTTGATCACCTTAACCCGCTTGACGTTTACACCCTGCGCCTTTGCTGCGTCCGGGTCGCCCCCGGCCGCAAACACGTGATTGCCGTAGCCGGTACGGGTCAGCACATATTGGCAGATGAGTACCACCCCGAGCAGCCACAGAATCGAGGTGCGGAAGTTAGCGCCCCGAAACAGGTTATTCACGACGTCGAGACGCCCATTGAAGATCCCGTAGATCGTGAGTTTCTCAAGGGTTTGGACCAGCGTCCCGCCGGAGAGGAGCCACACCGCCCCTCGGAAAATCGAGCGCGTGCCCAGAGTGACAATAAATGACGGAACCCCGGTCCAGATTAAGATCAGGCCGTTTATGGCGCCTAGCGCGGCGGGTACGAGTAGCGCCAACAACAGCGCCACCACGGGCGAGCCACCATCCATGGTGTTGAAGGCGTACATGTAACCGCCCATCGCAACCAGCGCCCCGACGGAGAGATCGAATTCGCCGGAGATCATGAGCAACGTGACTCCGATGGTGACCATGCCCGACAAGGTAGCAGCGTTCACGATGCCGGACACGGATCGCAGCGTAAAGAAATTTGGGACGAACAACGAAAAGAGACCGAATACGACAATCAGGGTGGCCAATGGCCCCGCGATAGTCGATTCTACAAACAGGCGACGCAGACCCTTTTGCGCGGCCGCAACTGTGCTCATGACTTAGTACTTCCTCTTGTGTGTGTGCGGAGAGGACGTTGCGAGCGAAACTGGGATGGAATGGGAAGGGGACTCGTCCGCCCCTTCCCATTCCGCCGATACCTGTCAGAACCCGCCCGAACTACCGGAACTCGCCGGCGAGTGCCTTCACAATGGCGATGTTGCCCTGGTCCACGAAACCCGGACCGGTTGGCGTCACCGGCAGTGCGGGGGTGATCCCCTGGCGCTGGAGCAGCGTCAGCATCATCACAGCCCCATACCCCTGCAGGAAAGGCTGCTGGTCAATGCCGAACATCGTGGTGCCGTTCTCGATGTTCGCCACGATCTCCGGGCTCAGATCGAACGTGCCATGCTTCACGTCCCCCGCCCCCAGGCCGGCTGCTTCCATGAACGCGTAGAACGGGTTGGCACCATTCGGACCCAGCGTCAGGAAGATGTCGGTATCCGGGTTGGCGGCGTAGTAGTCGCCAATGATCGTCTGCGACTCGGCCGGGTCGTCGCTGATCGCCAGAACCTCGGCTTCGATGCCGTTCTCGGTCATCGCGTCCACGAAGCCCTGACAGCGGGCGTCCAGGCCAGTGTGCCCCACCTGCTGGTTGATACACACGCCGCGCTTCCCGCCCTCGGCTGCCAGTCGCAGACCGCCCTGGTAACCGCCCTGGTACTCATCCTGCCCCAGGTACGTCATGTACGGGATGTTGTCCTTGATCGGACCGGAGCCGGCGTTGTAGGCCAACACCGGAATGCTCGCGTTGAGAGCCCGCATGATCGGCTCCTTGAACAGGACGGGGTCGGTCACCGTCAGCGCGATGCCGTCCGGCTGCGCGGCCACCGCCTGATCGATCAGGGAGGCTGTCTTCTCCAGGTTGAACTCATCTGGCCCCAGCACTGTGACATTGACGCCCATATCCTCCGCGGCTGTCTCAATGCCCTTCTGCACCACGCACCAGAACGAATCCCAGGCACACAGCGCGTGCTGGACAAACATCAGGTTGACTTCCGCCTCCGGGTCGGGCGACACGCCGACGTTGCTGGCGTCCACGAAGCCCGGACCAGTCGCCATCACCGGCAGCGCGGGGGTGATCCCGTAGCGATTGACCATGGCCAGCCACATCACGGCCCCATACCCCTGCAGGAAAGGCTGCTGGTCAATGCCGAACATCGTGGTGCCGTTCTCGATGTTCGCCACGATCTCCGGGCTCAGATCGAACGTGCCATGCTTCACGTCCCCCGCCCCCAGGCCGGCTGCTTCCATGAACGCGTAGAACGGGTTGGCACCATTCGGACCCAGCGTCAGGAAGATGTCGGTATCCGGGTTGGCGGCGTAGTAGTCGCCAATGATCGTCTGCGACTCGGCCGGGTCGTCGCTGATCGCCAGAACCTCGGCTTCGATGCCGTTCTCGGTCATCGCGTCCACGAAGCCCTGACAGCGGGCGTCCAGGCCAGTGTGCCCCACCTGCTGGTTGATACACACGCCGCGCTTCCCGCCCTCGGCTGCCAGTCGCAGACCGCCCTGGTAACCGCCCTGGTACTCATCCTGCCCCAGGTACGTCATGTACGGGATGTTGTCCTTGATCGGACCGGAGCCGGCGTTGTAGGCCAACACCGGAATGCTCGCGTTGAGAGCCCGCATGATCGGCTCCTTGAACAGGACGGGGTCGGTCACCGTCAGCGCGATGCCGTCCGGCTGCGCGGCCACCGCCTGATCGATCAGGGAGGCTGTCTTCTCCAGGTTGAACTCATCTGGCCCCAGCACTGTGACATTGACGCCCATATCCTCCGCGGCTGTCTCAATGCCCTTTTCCACCGTGCACCAGAACGAATCCCAGGCACACAGCGCGTGCTGGACCAGGATGAAGTTGAGTTCCCCCTCAGGTGCCGGCGCCGCTGCTGGAGCCTCTTCTGTAGGCTCGACCTTGGCCGGCTCGGGGGTAGGCGCAACCGTCGCCTGTGGTGCGCAAGCTATGACCACCAACGTGAACACGCCGATGATCACCACTAGCCAACTGAACTTCTTCACGTTCATCATCTCTCCCTCCTTTGGAATGTTGAACAAGTGTAGAGCACTCAGACGGATTGGACTACACACTAGTGTCTTTTATGGCCAATCGGAAAAAGTAACACACCATGAAGATGCACAGACGGCCCTTTCCCCCCTCTAACTCCCCCCAGAGGGGGGAG
>JBHHXF010000396.1:0-4023 GCA_046756905.1 Anaerolineae bacterium
TCACGCATCACGTTTCACGCGATTGCTGTGGCTGGCGACCCGTCTCACAGGAAGCCACTCTTTCATCCCGGTTCCGGTTTCATAATACCAGCAAACTTCGATTTGCAGAGAGGAAACTCAGTCCTATGCACGCTACTCGGCCTGTCCAGCCCACCGCCAGCCGGCTGGCGCTAACACTCGCAGCCGGCATCCTCACCCTGATCCTGAGCGGATGCCTGCCGACGGCGACGCCGCCACCTCCTGTGGCAACCCCCACACGAGGGCCGGCCACCCAGCCGTCGCCCACCGCACAAGCCAGGGTCGTTCCTATCTTCGACATACAACTGACGGATGACCCCGATGGCGAATCGCGGCTGGCGGGCGAGACCGTCACCACGCGCGGTATCGTCACTGCCGTGTTCGAGGCCGGCGAGCGCGTGTTCATCCAAGACGCGGCTGGCGGCCCATGGAGTGGGATTTTCCTATTTCGGCCTTCGCTGAAGCCGGCGGTCGGCGACGAGGTGGAAGTGACCGGGCGCGTGCGCGAGTTCAAGGGCATCACTGAGATTGAGGATGGCGAGATTGCGATTCTGGGTGACGACCACCAGCCGCCGGCTCCCATCCCCATCGACACACGGGACGCTGCCCAGGAGCAGTGGGAAAGCACCTTGCTGCGCGTGGAAAACGTCTCCGTCACGGACCCCGATCTGGGTCATGGCGAGTGGCAGGTGGATGATGGGAGCGGTGCGCTGTTAGTTGACGACCTGGGCTCCTACAACTACAGCCCATCGGCCGGCGATGCGCTGGACTTCGTTGTTGGCCCGTTGTACTACAGCTTCGATAGTTTCAAGCTCGAACCGCGAGACGATGCTGACATCGGCATTGAAGCTGGCCCCGTGCCGGCGGTTGCCATCTGCCAGATTCAGGGCGCCGATTTCAGTTCGTCCTTCCGGGGGCGGACGGTGACCACGCGGGGCATTGTCACGGCTGACCTTGAAAAAGATGGCCGGGACGGGTTCTTCCTCCAGCACCCGACCCGACAGGGCGCAGGGCAGGTCTGCGACGGAGACCCCGCCACCTCCGACGGCCTGTTCGTCTTCGACCGCGGGCGTGATCTGGTGTCGGCCGGCGACGAGGTGATCGTGCGCGGCGAGGTCAAAGAGTTCTTCGGATTGACGGAGATTGCGGTGGACGACGTGGAGGTCGTCTCGTCTGGAAACGCGCTGCCAGAACCGGTCGATCTGGACCCGCCGGCTGACGCCGACGCCAGCCGGCGATACTTTGAGGCTCGCGAGGGGATGCTGGTGCGGGTTCCGTCGGCGCGGGTGGTCGGTCCCACCAACCGGTTCGGCGAGTTCGCCGCGGTGACGTCCGATGCGATCGCAGGCCGGCACGTCTTCGAAAACGGCCCGGTTGGGGAGGTTTTCCTGGTAGACGACGCCGGCGTCGGCCCCTTCGATCTTCAGGTTAGCGACAATGTTGCGCTCTTGGAAGGACCGCTGGACTTCTCCTTTGGCAACTACAAACTTCAGCTTGTACGAGGGCCAACGATTGTCACATCGCCCGACCAGGGCAAAGTCGGGGATTTGGATGACGATGGCGACATTGATCTCGAGGATCGCGCGGTTTTGGAGGGCCGGCTGGGACAGGACGCCCAGGGCGCCAACGACCCGGCCGACCTGAACGGCGACCTACAGATCACCGACGCCGACCTGGCGACGTGGGACGATCTCTTCGCCGAACTCACTTTGGCGCCCGACGAATATACCGTCGCCACCTTCAACGTAGAGAACTTCTTCGACGATATCGTGGATCAGGGCAAGACTCAGACGCGCCAGGCCAGCTCCCTGGTCAGCGCAGCCGAGCTGGAACTGAAGCTGGACAAGCTCGCCGAGGTCATCCACGACGACCTGCGGGAACCGACGATTCTTGGTCTGCAAGAAGTCGAGAAGACCGAGCTTCTGGAAGCGCTGGCGGCGAGGCCAGAGATCGAAACACAGTACGACGCGGTGCTCATCCAAGGTCCCGACAACCGGGGCATCAACGTGGGGTTGATGTACGACCGTGAGCGTGTGAACATCTTGGAGAGTGAACAACTCCAGGGCTGTACAACTCTCAGCCCGAACACGGGCGGCCCCGGCATGCCGTGCGACACTAACGGCGATGGGACCGACGATGGCAATCTGCTGTTTGGCCGGCCACCACTCCAGGTCCGGCTCTTGGTCAACCAGGCGAGTGGCGCTGGCGAGGGTGACGTCATGTGGGTCATTGTGGCCCACTTCAAGTCCAAGCGCGGCGGCGCCGAGGAGACGGAACCGCGCCGAATTGAGCAGGCCCGTTTTCTAGCCGGCGTGGTCAACGAGCTTCTGGCGGAGACGCCCGGCGCCCGGGTGATCATCCTGGGCGACCTGAACGATTTCTTCGACTCGCCGCCGATCAACACCCTGACTTCAGAGGCACCGCTGGGGAATTTGTGGTTCCAGGCGCCGGCAGCCGAGCGATACAGCTTCATCTTCGAGGGGCGGGCAGAGGTTCTGGATCACGTGCTGATCACGCCGGCGCTGGTCGAGGACTTCGTCCGCATCGAACCTGTCCACATCAACGCCGACTTCCCCGACAGTTGGAGCCAGGTGCCGAATCGGGGCCGGCGGAGTTCGGACCACGACCCGGTGTTGATACGCTTCCGGATCGGCCGATAATCACCTCTACCGGGTTTCCAGGAGTTGGTCGAGGGCCTCTCCGAAAAGTGTTCGTAGTGGCGGCTTCAGCCGCTTTGCGAACGACTAAAGTCGTTACTACGGGTTTTTCGGATAGGCGCTGAACAACCGCAGATAGTCAGCCAGGTGGCGGGTGGTGAGGAAGTTCCGGCGGACGTGCTCGCGAGCTGCCTCCCCCATCCTGGCCGTCTCCTCCGGCTTGCCCAGCAGGTAAAGCACTCTGTCGGCACATGTCTTGACATCTTCGACCAGAAAGCCGGTCTCTTCATCGATGATTTGCAGAGGAATGCCGCCCACTTTGCCGCCGATGACCGGTTTCCCCTTCCACAGAGCCTCTGTCACCACCAGCCCGAATCCCTCGCGTGTGGATTTCTGGATGACGACGTCGGCGGCGGTCTGGAAAGCGTTTACCTCACGGTTGCCCACACCGTGGAAATTGTGCAGGATACGGATGTCGAAATCCTCGCCGGCATGGCGCACGGTCTTGTCGTAGTAGTCCCATCCCTCCGGGTCATCGGACGCCATGGAGCCAACGAGAGCCAACTGCACGTCGGGAACCCATTCCTTGACGCGGCAATAGGCGTCGATTACGCCCAGCGGGTCCTTCCACGGGTCGAAGCGGCTGACCTGGACCAGGAGTGGCCGGCCCGGGTCGAAGCCGTAGTCGGCCACAATCCCATCGGCGGTGGTCGGGTCCATGGGCATGTTCTTGGGGGACAGCGGATCGATGGTGGGTGGCACGATGGCCAGGTGATCGAATTCGACGCCGGGGCCGACGTATTGATCCATCGTGAAGACGGCGGCCGGATAGGCATTGATGTAGGGGGCGAGGAAATCCCAGTAGTTGGGGTTGGGATGGGATGTGTCGATGTGGCAGCGCCAGACCCAGTGGGAGGTCGGCTGGTCGGTGGCGTAGTGGAGCAGGCCGGCCGGTTGCGGATCATGTATGATGACGAAGTCGTAGTCGCCCTCGAACTTCTGAGCATTTAGCTCGTTGTAGCGCTGCCAAACAGCCTTCATCTCCCCGGTAAAGGGAACATCCATACCCTGCAAGCCGTTGTGCATCGCCTTGGTGACGTTGAAGAATTCGTCTGCACCCTCAATAACCTGCCAGGAGGCATCGAGGCCGGCATCTTGCATCAGGGGCACCAGCGTCTGGAGAATCTCCGCTACCCCGCCGCCGAAGGCCGTGGCATTCACATGCACGACCCTGGCTCCCTTGAGCGGCTCGGCGAGTTTCTCGATCGCTGCGATGACCTCGTCGCCAACAATGAGGCGGTAATCTTCTAGTGACTTGATCCCAACTTCGACTTCCTGCAACATTGGT
>JBHHXF010000397.1:0-4016 GCA_046756905.1 Anaerolineae bacterium
AGGCTCCCGCCGGCAGCATCTGGCGCGTTCCACATTGCCGACGTCGGGCTGAAGCCGGCCGGCAGCCGCACTGTGATCCCCACGTCGGTGTAGGTGTGACTTGAATTGAAGTTGGCCAGCGGGATGATGATGAACGGGCCGTCTGCGTCCGTGCCGGTCCGCGCCTCGATCAGCACGCGCTTCTTATGACGGGACGACAGGTCGGTGCTCAGCACGTCGCTGGTCACATCGCTGAAAGCGTAGGTGGTCACGCCGGCCAGCGCATTCGTCACTCGTGGCCGGCACCATTCGTCCATCGCCCCTGTGTTCCCCGTCACCGCCAGTTTACCGCCGGCAGCCGCATAATCGCGCAGCAATGCCGCCTCCGGATCGCTCAGGCAGGCCGTGTTGGCTAGCACCAACCAGGCGTAGCGTGCCAACTCGCCCGACGGCCACTGGCCAGTCACGATGTCGAAGGGAATCTGGGCCTTGAGCAAGTCCTGGGCCCGGTCGCGATACTCTTTGATGTAGGTCGTGTCCACGTAGTCGAACTTGTCATCGCCGGCGTTCTCGCCGTCCACGAAGTCACGAGTGCGCGGGCTGTACCACAGCGCCACCTCCGCCATGGAGGTGCTGTGGTAGGCCATCTCGGCGTTGGTCGCCAGCCACGGGAACACAACGGGCCGGCTGCCGGTGCTGTCGTCCAGCATCTCCGGTCCCCTGGCCTCGTAGAAGTTGGCCCCCTCTGCCAGGTGCACGCCGGCCTCGCGCAGGCTGTCGTCCACCGCGCCGGCGTAGGTCAGAATCCAGCCCGGTTTCCCTTTGTTAGACGCCACGCCGAATTTCACCATCAAGGCGTAGTCGCGCCACTGCTTGTAGGTGGCGTTCGCCATGCCGGCGTTGTCCTGATCCACCGGCTCCAGCTCGTGGGCCGTGGCCACATGGGGGTTGGCGATGAACTCCAACGGGTCCTGAGCATACTGGGTGACGAAGTTGGAGTCCATCCCCCAGTTCTCGGTGAAGAAGACCATATCGGGGTCCACCGCGCGGGCAGCGGCGAACACATCGTCGGTGAAACCGGTGATGGACTCGATGCGCCAGCGGACGAACTGTCGCCAGGCCAGGTCGTTCCAGTTCTTGGCAGGGATGCTGGCATGGCCGTAGGCAGCCTGGAACGTGGCCTGGCTGTAGGGATCATAGGAGGGCCACAGGTCGTCGAACTGGCCGATGGCGTTCAGCAGGTAGATCACGTCGATCCACAGCCCGTCGGCGCCGGAGCCGGCGATGTCCCGGATACGGTCGATGTAGAAGTCGCGGTAGGGAGATTCGGGCGACAGCCAGACATCCAGGTCGTCCTCCTCCAGCCAGAAGATGTCTTGCACACCGCTGAACTGGAGTGTCTCGCCGTTACGGTCGATCTGCATCCACTGCGGGTGTTCGGCCGCCGGATCGCGTCCGGTCTGGGCGCAACCTTCGCACACCAGCTCCAGCCCGGTCAGGTACCACACGACTTTGAGCCCCCTGGCGTGGGCGCGTGGGAAGACACGGTCGCGCATCAGCGCCAGCACCTGGTTGAACTCGGCCGAGTCGGCCCAGGCGGTGTAGCTCCAGCCGGTGGGCGCGTCGGCCACGAGGACGGTTACGCCCTGGTCGGCCGCTTGTTGGAGCCTGGCGTCGATCTCGGCGTTGGTCATGTCCAGCTCGAAGGACGCGCCGGCCAGCCGCGCCTCGAAGGCCCAGCCGGGGAAATTCGATGCAGTGGTTGTAGAAGTCGGAGTCGGAGATGGCGTAGTGGTGGACGTTTCCGTGGATGTCGGGGTAGGGGACGCGGTAACAGACGTCCACGGCTGGCGCCAGTTGGCAGCCACCAGGGGTAGGTAGATCCTACATCCCAATGCAGTGGCCATAATGTCTGCAACGTCCACCATGCCGTCGCCGTTGACATCAGTCAAGCACTGGGGTGCTGGCAGTGTAGCGGCGGTGGTCGGTGTCGGCGTCGGGGACTGCGTGACGGTCGGCGTTGGCGTACTGGTTGGTGTCGGTGTCGCCGTTGGCATGGATGTGGGGGTCGCGGTTGTCAACGTTGGCGTGGCCGTCGGTGTTGGTGTGCTCGTCACAGTCGGCGTGCCCGCCGGTGCTTGTGTGGCCGGTTCGACCACCTCGAAGTTCGCCGTAGTAACCTGTGCCGACGCCGGCGGGTCCTGGCCGGCCGTCCCGTAGGCGAACGGGATCGGTACCATCTCTTCATTCAGCTTCTCCATCACGATCTGCCATTTGGTCTTGCCCGCCGGCAGCGGCGCGCCCGGCGCTTGACCGATCAGCGCGTTCACCTCGGCGTCG
The DNA here is from genome assembly GCA_046756905.1 of Anaerolineae bacterium. Taxonomy (GTDB): domain Bacteria; phylum Chloroflexota; class Anaerolineae; order Epilineales; family JAANWY01; genus JBHHTZ01. Next base: position 2,320 of record JBHHXF010000397.1, read on the forward strand.
GTCAGATCGAGCACAGCCGTGGTGATCTCCTCGGCGTAGAAGATGAACCCGCCGGCGTTTTCCACCAGGTAAGCGCCGTAGGTGCGCAGCGCGGCGAGAAACATGCGGGTGATGGGCGACAATTGGTTCTCGTCAATCGCATTGCCCGAATCGTCCACGATGGCTTGCTTCAGGCGGATGCGCTGGCCGGCCGCCAGGGCGAGGGGGTTGGTGTTGTAATAGTCGGTCTCCGTCGTTGACGCCGGATAGAAGTAGTCGGACGGGACTGGCTCAAAGGGATCGCTGCTGGTGTTGCGCGGGCCGGGGATACCGAGCGCCAGGGCGTGGGAAATCGCCCCGCTCTCCACGTCCTCGGGCAGGATCAGGCCGGCCAGCAGCGGTGGTCCCGTAGCGCGGGCGCTGGAGTAGGTGTCAACGTTGGCCCCCGATCCACGCACGTCGAAGAAGTCAACCGCCCCCGCCTCAAGAATCGCGGTTCCGGTGTACCCGGCTCCCCGACTCCCGCACTGCCCGTTGCGCTGGGTTGTAGCCTGCCAGAAATCATACGTCATGAATGTGTCGGGCTGATAGAGCACCAGATGTCCGTCGGAGTCTGTGCCCTGCGGGTTGGCGGGGCGCACCGTGCCGGCGGGGGCGGGAACGGGCACCGGTCCGCCCAACCGGTCGATTCCGAATTTGGGGCTGGGCCACTCCAGGTTGCCGTCGTAGTCACAGATCAGCACGTCCTGCTGGCCCTGGCCGGCACGGAAGATGGGCATGGTGTACTCGTCGAAGTTGACCCACGTAACCGGGAACCAATCCGCCGGCCCGGATGGGTGTAGCGATGTGGTGTCGCCGTGCAGCACGCGATAGGTGACGAGGACCTGCTGGTCGCTTTCGGGCAAGACCGCTGCGCCGGAGGCCGGCTGGTTCCAGGCGCTGTCGGCAGCGAAGAGCGGGATGGGGAGCGTGAAATCGCGGGGGAGGGACGGGTCGGCGGCCAGGCCCAGGGAACTGGGGTCACCAACGGTCAGTCTCGCGCCGGATGGTCCGGTGTGGAAGCCCACCAGGACCAGAAGGCTGACCACCGCAACGGAGAAACTGAGCCATCGTGCCGGCATGCCTGTCCGTTCAATAGACTCAGTAGATCCAAATTTCAAGCTCCAAGCGGACCACAGTCCGCGTTTTGGCCGCTGGACTGTGGTCCAGCTAGAGCAAAATTGGACCCACTGAGACTCGGAATGTCGCCTGAGCCGCGTTGAAGGCCTGAGGGCCTGCCCTAAGCCTGAAGAAGAGACACCGCTCTGATTCTGTCGCATGGTTTCACCGTCCTGTGACGTACTCGTAGTGATTGCTTTGGCAACATCATTGTAGCAGCCAGGCCGGCGGCGTGCAGGGAACTGTTTCTCACTCAGCCTGTGAAGTTTGTCACAGAGGAGTCAACGTTCGCCTATGGGGCTCCATGGAGGTATGTTCTCAAAAAGTAGGGGCGAGGCAAGTCGGATTGGTGGTGTCGAAGCAAAAGAACCTGCTCTTCGACTTGCCTCGCCCCTACGCCACCACGAATTATTGAGAAGATACCCATGGAGCATGAGAATGGCTGGCTAGCTCACATTGTTACCGCCTAGCCATCTAGCCATTAGCCATCTAGCCCTGCGTTCGGCAAGGTCTCCTGACCGCCCCCGCACAGGGCGTCGGTCGGGAGACCTCGCCCAACA
>JBHHXF010000398.1:0-4013 GCA_046756905.1 Anaerolineae bacterium
ACTGATCACTGGTCACTGGCCGTGGGTACGATGGTGTACAGGAGAAGTGATGGAGCCGAACGCAACTGATCTGGCGGTGGAGCACGCGGCCTTGATCGACGAGCTCCGCGAGCAACGGGCGAAAGCGCGGCAGAGGGGCGGGCCGGCCCGCATCGAGGCCCAGCACGCCAAAGGCAAGTTGACTGCCCGCGAGCGGATCGACCGTCTGCTGGACAGCGGATCGTTCCAGGAGATTGGCCCCTACGTCACCCATCGCCACAGCGACTTCGGCATGGACAAGAAGCGCTATCCCGGCGACAGCGTGGTCACTGGCTTTGGCAAAATCGACGGCCGGCGTGTGTGTGTGTATTCCCAGGACTTCACCGTCGTGGGCGGCTCGTTTTCCGAGGTGCAGGGCCAGAAGGTGGCCCAGTTGATGGACCTGGCTCTGGAATCCGGCGTGCCGGTCATCGGGCTCAACGATTCGGTGGGAGCCCGAATCCAGGAGGGCGTCTATAGCCTGGCAGCCTACTCGGAGCTCTTCTGGCGAAACACCCACGCCAGCGGTGTTATCCCGCAGATCAGTGTGATGCTTGGGCCGTGCGCCGGCGGGTCGGTCTACTCCCCCGGCCTCACCGACTTTGTGATCATGACCAAAGGCACCAGCCACATGTTCATCACTGGGCCGGACGTGATCAAAACGGTCACCCGCGAGGAGGTGGACCTGGAAACTCTGGGGGGTGCGATGACGCACAGCATGACCAGCGGTGTGGCTCATTTTGCCGCCGATAACGAGGATCATGCGCTGACGCTGGCCCGCACGCTGCTCAGTTACCTGCCGGCCAACAACGCCGAGCCGCCGCCGGCCGTCGAACCGACCGATGACCCGTGGCGCATGGATGAGGCCCTCAACAGCATCGTGCCCGTCGATCCCAGCGAAGCCTACGATGTGAAAGCAGTCATCCGTCGGGTCTTCGACGCGGGCAGCTTCTTCGAGGTTCACGCCGACTTCGCTCAGAACGCCGTCGTTGGCTTTGCGCGGCTGCACGGACAGGTGGTGGGCGTGGTCGCCCAGCAGCCTATGATCCTGGCCGGCGTCATCGACATCGACGCTTCTGACAAGATGGCGCGCTTCATCCGCTTTTGTGACGCCTTCAACATCCCCCTCGTCACTTTTATCGATTCGCCTGGCTTCCTGCCCGGTGTGGATCAGGAACATGGCGGCATCATTCGCCACGGCGCGAAGATCGTCTACGCCTATTCCGAAGCGACGGTCCCCAAACTGGCCGTTGTCCTCCGCAAAGCGTACGGCGGTGCATACATCGTGATGAGCAGCAAATACATTCGCACAGACCTGGTCTTCGCCTGGCCCACGGCCGAGATTGCGGTGATGGGGGCCGAGGGCGCGGTCAACATCCTGTATCACAAGCAGCTCAAGGGGAAGGAGGACCCGGAAGCGGCGCGCCGGCAGTTGGAGGCCGAGTTCCGCGAGAAGTTCTCCAGGCCTTACACCGCCGCCGCCAGCGGTCACATCGACGATATTCTGATCCCCGCTGAGACACGTCCGCGTCTGATTGCCGCCCTGGAGCTGTTGCGGGATAAGCAGGCGACGCTGCCGCCGAAAAAGCATGGGTGTATGCCGCTATAATGGATATTGGAGACTGGAGATTGGAGATTGGTTCAACAGTGGCTAGATGGCTGGATAGCTGGATGGCTGGGCGGGGCTTGCACAGCATCGACCAGCCATCTAGCCAAGAGCCATCCAGCCAACTTTCCTCGTTCGGCGAAGGTCTCCTGACCGAGCCGGCTGGGGCTACGGTCAGGAGACCTTGCCCAACGATGGCTGGATAGCTCGTTGGCTGGATGGCTTGTTGGCTCGCGCAGCACCACCCAGCCATCCAGCCAACGAGCCATCTAGCCAACTATTTTCGAGGTAGAGATTGAGAATTGAAGGCAGATGGAGGTGGTGGGTTTGTCCGAAGTGATGTTGCAGGGGCTGGGGTTGAGTGTGATGGGGATGGGGCTTACTTTTGCGGCGCTGGGGCTGATCATTGTGGTGATGGTTGTGCTGCAACGCCTGTTCAGCCCGCAGCCGACCTCCTATGAGCCTGAGATGGGAGAGACGTTGCTGTTCAGCCCGCCGGCCCACGGCCCTGAGGACGAAATCGTAGCCGCCATCGCGGCGGGATTGGCCCACTTTGGTGCGCTGAGCATTGGCGGAGCAGCTCTGGGCTCGGCCCTTGAGGCTCAGCGCGGTCGGTGGTGGGTCATGGGGCAGGCTCAGCAGCATCGTGTGGGCGGCCCAGTAACGCAAAGCACAAGACAACGATGACCTCTACATCCAGCCGGCGCGTCACTGTAATCGTCAACGGCAAGCCCTACCAGATTGAGGTTGGAGATCTCACCACTTCGCCGATTACTGTCACCGTCAATGGCCGGCCCTACGCTGTGCGCATTGAGACGGATGGGTTGGTGGCAGTGCCTGCCCAGGCCGAGATCGCACCCGAAGTGCCTGCGCCGCCAAAAACGCCCCATCCCTCGGGGCTGGCCGGCCAACCGATGAGCCAGATCAAAGCCCCTATGCCCGGCAACATCCTCGACATCGCCGTCAAGCCTGGCGATCAGGTCCACTTCCGGCAGCAACTCTGCTCGTTGGAGGCGATGAAAATGAAGAGCGCCATCCGCTCACCGCGCGATGGCATCATCGCCAGCGTAGAAGTGGCCGAAGGGCAGGCGGTGGCCCACGACGACGTGCTGTTTACCTTCAGGTCGAGTGCGGAACCCTTCGACCAAGCTCAGGACAGGCGTACCGAGACCTTCGAGTGAGAAGACGATGGATGTCAGCCAGTTGATAGAAATCCTGCCGGCACTGACGCATCTGACGTGGCAGATGGTAGTGATGATGATCGCCGGCGGAGTTCTCATTTATCTGGCTATCGCCAAGGACTACGAACCGGTCCTGCTGCTGCCCATCGGCTTCGGAGCAATCCTGACGAACCTGCCCCTGACCGGCATCGCCGGCGAGCATGGCATGTTGGGCCTCCTCTATCGGGCCGGCATCGAAACGGAGCTGCTCCCGCTGCTCATCTTCATTGGTGTCGGGGCGATGACCGACTTCGGGCCACTGCTTGAGAATCCCAGGATGGCGCTGCTGGGGGCCGCCGGCCAGGTCGGCATTTTCGGCACGCTGATGCTGGCGCTGGTTCTGGGCTTCGACCTGAAGGAGTCGGCCTCTATCGGCATCATCGGCGCTATCGACGGCCCCACGGCCATCTACGTCTCCACCAAGCTAGCCCCGCACCTGCTGGGACCCATCGCCGTAGCCGCTTACAGCTACATGTCGCTGGTGCCCATCATCCAGCCGCCGGTGATGCGCCTGCTCACGACCGATGCTGAGCGCACCGTTCGCATGGCGTACACGCAGCGCGAGGTGTCCAGGACGGCGCGGGTCCTCTTTCCCATCGTTGTCACCATCATCGTCTCGCTACTGGCTCCCGCCGCCTCGCCGCTCATCGCCATGCTGATGTTCGGAAACCTGATGCGGGAATCGGGCGTGGTCGAGCGGCTGAGCCAGGCAGCCCAAAACGAAATTGCCAATGTCGCCACTATCTTCCTGGGGCTGGCCATTGGGAGCACCATGACCGGTGATAACTTCATCCATCTTGACACCCTGCTCATTATGGGGATGGGGCTGTTGGCCTTTGTTCTCGACACAGCCGGCGGCGTGCTGTTCGGCAAGCTAATGTATCTTCTGTCTGGCCGGAAGTTCAACCCGCTCATCGGGGCCGCCGGCATCAGCGCCTTTCCCATGTCGGCGCGCATTGTCCAGCGCATGGGGCAGGAGTACGACTTTGAGAACTTCCTGCTGATGCACGCCATGGGGGCCAACACCGCCGGCCAACTGGGCAGCGTGATGGCCGGCGGTGTGGTGTTGGCGCTGCTGGCCGGCGCTGTATGAGGGCAACGACCGTAGTAACGACCGTAGTAACGACTTATGAACCTTGAGAAAATAATTCGGGTACGGGCGACTCGGC
>JBHHXF010000399.1:0-4010 GCA_046756905.1 Anaerolineae bacterium
GTTCGGCCTAGCTTCTTTCACCTGCCGTCCATCTGGATGGCGGTGTTTGCGTTGATCGCCGGAGCGCGCGCGGCCGTGTGGGCGACGCCGCTGGCCGGCCTGGTGGCCATCAGCGGGTTTGCGCTGCTGGCGCGCCGGCTGTTCGGGCCAGTTGTGGCGTTGGCCTCGGCGCTCCTTCTCACGCTCAGCCTGCCGCAGGTCTGGTTCGCCCGCTATCCAACATCGGAAATGTTCATGCAGGCGTGGCTCATGGGCGGCCTTTTCATGCTGGCCATGTTCCTCCAACAGCGTTCGCGCTTCGCTGGCGCCACCGCCGGCGTCGCCCTGGGCGGGCTGTTCTTCATCCGCGTCGATGCGTGGGTCGCGATTCTGGCTGTCTGCCTCTGCTTTGCCGGCTGGCTTCTGAAGAACCGGCGCGATATGCCACCATTGCGGCACGCTGTGAGCGATCGGTGGTTCTTCGTGCCCCTGGGCTTGACCCTGGCGTGGGCCGCCCTACACGCAGCCCTCTTCGCTTCCTCCTACGTGATTTCGCTGATGCACCTGTACATCACACCCCGTCTGGGAGCCATCGCCATTCTCGGCGCGGCGACGGGGTGCGCGGCGGCTTTCGTCGCGTGGTATCGACCCTCCGCCATCCGATTGAGGGTTCCGACATCCGGCGTTTCCCGATGGCTGGCCGGTTCGATCATGATTGGCGTGTGGGCCGTCGCGCTGGTAGTCGGGACGCGGGCTTCGGTGGGGTTCGACACGCTCCAGTGGCTAGGTTGGTACTACACGCCCCTGGGACTGATCGCCGGCCTGCTGGGAGCGGTCCTGGTAATTCGGCATGGGATCAGCCGGCCCACCCAGGTGTTGCTGCTCATCGCGCTTATGTACGCCTTGCTCTACCTGCCCGACCCCCGCGTGAATCCGACACAGCCATGGGGCGTGCGGCGGTTCGTGCCGGCGGTGCTCCCCACCCTCACTCTCCTCATGGCCTACGCCCTCGCCCGATTCCCTGTGCCCGGTCCCGAACGGCTACAGCAGGCTATCCGAGTCGCCCTGGTGTTGATCTTGGCGGTTGCTCTGGCGCGATCTGCGCGCCCCCTGCTGGGGCAGGATGAGGATGCCGGCGCCTGGGATCAGGTCGAGGCGTTGGCGCAACAGTTCGAGCCGGGCGCCGTTGTCCTGTTTAACCAGTCGGGGGTGGGGGAGGCTGTCAGCCAACCGCTATCATATCTGTATGATCGGCCAGCCTTCGTCTTGCAAGAGGAAGGCCTTGACCCCCAGTCGATCAAAGAACTGGCGGCACAGTGGACTGCCGATGGCCGGCCTGTCTACCTGGCGATCACGGGCCTCGCACCATGGCTTGCCGATCTGGACGTAGGGTTGGAGCCGGCCGGCGAGTTCACGCTTCGCTTTCCGCGCCTCGAACGCCCGACAACGCACGCCCCCCGCAACACATACACCGTCGTCTGGCCAATCGACCTCTATCGGGTGGCGCCGGCCGGCAGCAAGCCGTCGATCAGTCGCCTGGAGATGGGTCCGGGCGAACTCCCGTACGTGCTTTCGGGCTTCTACGGGCGCGAAACCTCCCCTGAAGGCGTCACCTTCCGCTGGACCGACGGCGCGGCGCGCATCACCATGCCGGTGATGCCAGACACAACCACCCTGGCTCTGCGCGTGTCTGGCCCGCCGGCCCAGGTCTCGCCGTCTAATCTCACCCTGTTCGTCGATGGCCAACCGGTTGGGACCTGGAAGTTGCCAGATCGGTTGATCGTCCTGAGCGCTGATGTGCCGGCTGGTGCTGCGGCAGATGGTCGCCTGGAGATAGAGTTGCGGAGTGAAACATGGGTGCCTCGCCAGGCGGGTCGGGGTGACGATGACCGCCGCCTGGGAATCGTCGTGGACTGGATTGCGTTTCAAACCAGTGATCAGTGATCAGTCAACCGTGATGAGAAACGTACGACTGACCACTGGTTACTGACCACTGGTTACTGATTACTGATCACCGGCACCGGGGAGTTGCGAGTTGAGAATCGGCATCTACAACCGACACCTGACGGGCGTCGGCGGGGGCGAGAAGCACATGCTAACCATGGCGGAGGTTCTGAGTCGCCGCCACGAGGTAGAGGTGCTCACCCACCACGTCCTCGACCTGCCGGCTGCCGGCGCTCAGTTGGGCCTGGAACTCAGCCGGGCGCGCCTGCGTTCCCTGGAAGATCGTCCCGACCCGGAACTTGCCCCGGTTACGGCCGAGTACGACCTGTTTATCAACGCCTCCGACGGCACGTTCGTACCTTCCCGGGCGAAGCGCAGCATCCTGTTAGTCTACTTCCCCACCCCTGTCCGCAACACGCGCTCGGCGCGACTCAGGTGGCAGCTCGGGCATCGGCTGCGCCGCGAGTTGATGGTGCCGCGCTACGTGGCCGGCTTCTATGCGCCGGAAAAGCTGAATGACATGACAGTACGCTGGACCGACGGCCAGGCGCGCCTGGAGATCCCGGTGCCTCGACGGGTCAGCGCACTGCGCGTCCGACTCACCCTGACGGCCAATCGGTTCGTGGACCCTGTCAGGCTCTTCGTCGATGATCGGCAGGTGGCGGAGTGTGCTGTGCCGACCGGCCACCTGACGCCGGTGGAAGTATCTGTTCCGGTGCCCGGGCATGGGCCAGCCAACCTGGAAATCGCCACGCCTCTCGCGGATGGACCGCACCGCCAAAAGGCCGCCGGCGTCGGAGTCGCAGATGTGGAGATTGGCACGGCACGGCACGGGGTGTACAGGCGGGTATTCAAGCACTGGTTTCGAGAGCTGGGTCAGCGATTGGACGCGCTGTACCCGGTCCTGCACCTGAACCATCTGGACACCTACACGACGATCTGCGCCAATTCGGAGTATACTCAGCGCTGGATTAGACGCTACTGGGGCAAGGAGAGCGTCGTTTTCTATCCGCCGGTCGATGTTGACCTTTTCGAGCCTTTGCCGAAGCGCCGGCAGATCCTCAGCGTGGGTCGTTTCTTCACCACCGGGCACAACAAGAAACATCTGGTGATGATCCGCGCCTTCTGTGAGATGGTCGCCGGGGGGTTGGCTGGCTGGGAACTGCATCTGGCCGGCGGGACATCCCTGGGCGCCGCCAACGCGCAGTATCTGGCGCGGGTGCAGGCGGCAGCCGAAGGAGCGCCCATCCGAATTCATGCCGACATCTCGTTCGATGCACTGAGCCGGTTGTACGGCGAGAGCGCCATCTACTGGCATGCCGCCGGCTACGGCGAGAACCCACAGCGCCATCCCGTGCGTTACGAGCACTTCGGACTGACAACCGTCGAAGCCATGGCCGCCGGCGCGGTCCCTGTCGTGATCCACGGCGGCGGTCAGCCCGAAATCGTCACCCACGGCGTGGACGGGTTTCTGTGGGCAAGTCTGGATGACCTGAGGAACCTGACGGGCCGGCTCATCCAGGACTCGGAGCTGCGCCGGCGCATGGCAACCGCCGCCCGCCAGCGCAGTCGCGCCTTTGGGCGCGGTCCGTTCGAGGCGCGGTTGTGGCAACTGCTGCGAGACTCTCGGTTCGGGAAGGGCCTGCCCTGAGGCCCCTCCTGAGCTTGACGAAGGGCCCGCCGAAGGGTCTCCCGACTGCCAAACAACACTACATCGGATTGAGAATGGAATGGATTGTACAAAAAATCCGCTATATTCCGAATCCGTTGTAGTGATTCGGCAAATGCAACAGTGTCAAGTCAAGGCCGGCAACATAAACCCCGTGAAGCCTCATTTAGTTGTTGACCATCCCGCGAACCTGTGGTACAATGCGACTGGAGACGAACATGACCGACCGTGAGAAGCCTGATCAGACCCCACCCGTTGACGAGGAGACGCTGGATACCCTTCAGCAGACGCTGTACACCCGTCTGCGAGAACCGTTGCTGATGGAGATTCGCGAGAGCCTGCTCCAGGCAGCAACCGAGCAGCCTATCCCCCTCTACTATGACCGTTTCGTCACCAGCGAGACGCGGCGGTTGCAGCA
>JBHHXF010000400.1:0-3998 GCA_046756905.1 Anaerolineae bacterium
GCCTATCGAAATTGGTAGGTCGTGGAGTCTTGAGAAGTTATGGCATCCAACCAGCAAGTCTATTTGACACCAGAAGGACGCGACAAGCTTGAAGAGGAGCTTGAATACCTGCGCACAGCCAAACGCAGGGATGTCGCAGAACTGATCGCCTCGGCCAAAGAGGAAGGCGATATTTCTGAGAATGCGGCGTACGACGAAGCCAAGAATCAGCAGGCGTTCGTCGAAGGTCGGATTCAGGACATCAAGCGCATCCTCAGCAACTCTGTCATCATCGACGAGACGGATGAGCCAGCCGGCGTAGTGGCGATTGGCAGTCACGTCACCATCGTCGAAGACGGCCACAACGATGATGAGACCTTTAGAATCGTCGGTTCTGCAGAGGCTGACCCCGGCCTGGGCCTGATTTCCAATGTGTCACCCATGGGCAAAGCGTTGCTGGGCCACCGGGTGGGCGATCGCGTGAGTGTCAACACACCAGGCGGTGTGCTGACCTTCCAGATCCGAAAGATCGCCTAATGAATTCAAATACCCTGGCAGCCGAAGAACTGACGAAGCTACAGCGGGTCCGGCTGGAGAAACTGGAACGACTGCGTGAGCAGGGCGTTGACCCGTATCCGCCACGTGTGGTGCGAACTCACACGGCGGCTGAGGCGGTCGATCTGTTTCAGTCGGCCGAAGCCGGCGACGCCCTGGACGAGCTGCCTGGCGCTGTGAGTCTGGCCGGCCGGCTCGTGAGCCTGCGAATTATGGGGCGGGCCAGCTTTGCCCACATCCAGGACGGCTCAGGCCGAATCCAGTTATTGTTAAAGCAGGACGTCCTGGGAGAGGATGCGTATCGATTCTTCAAAGAGCTCTTCGATCTGGGCGATTTTGTCGCGGTGACAGGCCGGCTGTTCCGCACGCGCACCGGCGAGATCACCCTGGAAGCTGACGGATACAAACTGCTCTCCAAAAGCCTGCACCCCCTGCCGGAGAAATGGCATGGCCTTAAAGACACGGAGACGCGCTACCGACAGCGGTATCTGGACCTGCTGACCAACGAGGAAACCCGGCGCATCTTTCAGTTGCGGGGCCGCATCGTTGCGGCCATGCGCCAATTCCTGGATGCGCAAGGCTTCCTCGAGGTCGAGACGCCGGCCTTGCAACCTCTTTACGGCGGCGCGGCGGCGCGGCCGTTTATCACGCACTACAATGCCCTGGATCAGGACGTCTACCTCCGCATCTCCGATGAGCTCTATTTGAAGCGTCTGATCATCGGCGGATTGGACAAGGTCTACGAGATTTGCAAGGATTTTCGGAACGAGGGACTGTCTACCAAACACAATCCCGAATTCACCATGATGGAATGTTATTGGGCCTACGCCGACTACAACGACATCATGCGGCTGGTCGAGAACATGGTCGCTTTCGTTGCCCACCAGACACTGGGTACCGAAGAAGTGATCTACCAGGGCAAAAAGGTGGTTTTCACGCCGCCGTGGGGCCGGATTTCCATGCGAGATGCGATTCTGGAGACCGCCGGCATCGACATTGAGCGTCACACCACGCTGGAGGAGCTTCAGGCGGCGATTGCGGAGCGCCAGTTGGCGGTGGATTCCCAACCAACCTGGCCCAAGCTGGTGGATGAGCTATTCAGCGAATATGTGGAGCCGACGTTGATCCAGCCGACGTTCATCATTGACTATCCGGTGGAACTCAGCCCGCTGGCCAAGCGCAAGCCCGATGCGCCCCATCTGGTGGAGCGGTTTGAGCCGTTTGCTGGCGGCTTGGAGTTGGGCAACGCCTTCACGGAGCTGAACGATCCGCTAGACCAGCGCGCCCGCTTCGAGGCGATGCGCGAGCAGTTCCTGGCCGGCGATGAGGAGGCCCACCCGCTGGACGAGGATTTCCTGGCGGCGATGATGTACGGTATGCCACCCACCGGCGGCCTGGGCATCGGCGTAGACCGGCTGGTGATGTTGCTCACGAACCAATCGTCGATTCGGGAAGTGATTCTTTTCCCCCAACTGAGAACGCGATAGCATCACAATTTCTGTTTCCTATTCATTGATCATCTCCGCAAACGTGGATCCAGGGCATCGCGCAAGGCGTCGCCCACGAAGTTGATTGCCAAAACCGTGATCATGATCGCCATGCCGGGCGCGATGGACATCATCGGTCGTTGGCGCAGGTACGGCTTAGCTGTGCTCAGCATGGCGCCCCATTCGGCCGCCGGCGGCTGGGCCCCCATCCCCAGGAAGCTCAATCCTGACGCCGCCAGGATGGCGGCTGCCACGCCAAAGGTGGCCTGGACGATTACTACGCCCAGGCAATTGGGCAATATGTGCCGCCAGATGATCCGCCGGCCTCTGGCGCCCACAACTCGGGCCGCAAGAACATACTCTTCCTCCCGCTGAGCGAGTACTAGCCCCCGAACCAGGCGCGCGTACCCGATCCAACTAACGCCGCCCAACACGATCATCATGTTTTTCAAACTGGGACCCACAATCGCCACGACAGCGATGGCCAACACCAGGAAAGGAAAGGCCATCAGCACGTCTACCGAGCGCATGATCACGTTGTCGATGACCCCGCCATAGTACCCGCTTATGGCCCCCAGCGTCACGCCGATACCGGCGGCGATGCCCACCACGATCAGGCCCACCGTCAGCGACACGCGAGCGCCATAGATCAGCCGGCTAAGATTGTCCCGTCCCAGTTCGTCGGTCCCCAAGATGTGGCTCGGTGAGTTTGGTGGTTGCAACGCTGCGCTCAAGTTCATCGCGTAGGGATTGTAGGGTGCGACCCACGGGGCTGTGGCAGCGACCAGAATCAGGGCCAGCAGGATGATTACGCCGGCCACGGCCAACCGACTGCGTCGCATCTGACGCCAAACGTCGAGCCACAGAGAAGAAGGTTCGGGTGGGCGATACATGATTGGCACTCGAAAAAGAGCTGGCTGGGTGGCTAGATGGCTGGGTGGCTGGGTGGTACTGCCACGCAGTACGCAGTACGCAATACGCAGCACACATTATTTCACACAATTCTAGATCGCACCATCATACCGAATTCGCGGGTCGATAAAGGTGTACAGGATGTCTACCACCAGATTGGTCAGTACGGAAATGACTGCAAAGACCAGTACCGTCCCCATGATCAGTGGATAGTCGCGGCGGAAGATGGCATTCACCGCCAGCCGGCCCATTCCGGGCCAGGCAAACACCGTCTCAATGATTACCGCGCCCCCCAACAGGCCGGCAAACTGCATCCCCAGCACGGTGACAACGGGAATGAGGGCATTTCGCAGGCCGTGCCGCACCAGTACCAACCGAGGCGTCAGGCCCTTGGCGCGGGCCGTCCGCACATAGTCCTGGTCCAACACTTCCAACATGCTCGAGCGCGTGATCCGCGTCACCAAACCCATCAGCCCGGTGCCCAGGGTGATCGCCGGCATGGTCAAAGACCGCAGCGTGTCCACCAGGCTGCCATCGCCCCGACCGCTGCTGGGCAGCCAGCCCAGTTTCAGCGCAAACAGGAGCATGAGCATGATCCCGAACCAAAAGGATGGCATCGACACCCCCAGCAGCGCTCCGCCCATGCTCAGGTGATCCACCGGAGATCCGCGTCTCACCGCTGACAGAACTCCCAGCGGGATGGCCACCAGCAGCACGATGACCATGGCGGCGATAGTAAGTTGGACGGTGGCCGGCATGCGGGCAAGGATCTCTCGACTGACCGGCGTTCGGGTGGTGAGCGACCGCCCCATGTCACCCCGCAGAAGATTTCCCAGATAGCGAAGATACTGGGCCGGCAACGGATCGTTGAGACCCAATTCTGTCCGCAATCGTTCGATGGTCTCTTGTTCCATTCCTCTGGGGTTAAGTCCGAACTGGGTAGAAATGGGATCACCTGGGGCGAGATGAACCATAGCGAATGTGATCACCGAAACCCCTAGCAGCAGGGGGATGAGGAGTAGTAAGCGCTGTAAGATATATCTAGCCATGGAACACTCCAAGTGA
>JBHHXF010000401.1:0-3989 GCA_046756905.1 Anaerolineae bacterium
CCCGCAAACCCTCTCGGCGGGGCTCACGGCCCCCCGGCCCCCCCCCCCCCGCCACTGGTGTGTTGCGAACGCAACGTGTGGTGTACGGTTATCTCACCCGCGCAGCAGTGACGAAACTACGGGCCGGCCTCCTCGCCCAGCACCTCGGCGCCGAACTGCACGAACTTGTAACCGAACTGTAGGTCACCAGGCTGCAGATCGACACTGGCCGGGCTGCTGGGACAACTCTCAAGTGAGTAGCCGCCGTAGCCCCTGGGCAGTGCGGCACTTACCGTGACCCCTCCCGATGCGTCGAAGCCGGAGAAGTTCACCAGACCGAACGGCCGCGTCTGGCGAGTGACGCTCGATCCATCGGGGAAGCTCAGCGTGACGGATATGTCTCCCATGGGGATATCGAGACCGTTCTGGAAGTATCCATCACACCGGGAGTCGATGTACACCCGCGCTGTCAGGCTGTCGGTTCCCGAGGGAGGCTCGGTCGGGACCTGGGCAAAGACAAGGCGACCCTCGACCTGTGGTGAGATGGTGCCCATAGCCGTGACGTAGTCAATCACCGAATCGCGCACGTAGTACTGCGTGTCGGCAGTCATCTGGTCCAGCGGCCACAGCGTTGCGCCGTCGTCGTTGAAGTTGCACGAGCCGGCCGCCAGGTAGTTGACCGTTGACACGTTGTAGTAGGTATCCGCGTCGTTGAAGTCCACCGTCGTGCCGTTGAAGACCAGCGACACCACATTGTTACCGTCGGGCATGTCGGGATACGTATCATTGTACGTTATCACACCACCCTCGTTGATGTCCAGCATACACGTGGTGTAGTGCGAGTAGCCGCCGTATGCAGGATCAGCGTCCGCCTGGTACTTGTAGTACCAGTAGTTACGGTACGCGCGCTCAAGCACGGCCTTGAGTTGCGGACCGTTCATCTGCATCGCGACCAGCGAGTTCTCATACTTCATCAGCGTGTACATGTCATCCACCGTCAGCGTGACGGGGTTGGACTCCGAGGCATCGGCTGCTATGCTCCGGTTCGTCATTGCGCCTGAGAGATGGAAGTCCACGTCGATGCCGTTCTGAGTCAGCTCATACACCGCGGAATCCGCCTGCAGGTTGGCGCTGGTGGTCTCCTGGGTGTAGGCTTCCTCGCCTTCGATCGGGGCGGTGGTTTGGCCGATCTCTGTGCTGGTGTAAGTCTCCAGATCCGCCTCGAACGGAGTCAGATAAGCCTCCATGTCAGCATCTGTGTCCGCATCCCCCGCCGGCAGCAGATACCCTTCCCGCAGCGCAACCTCGTAGCCATCGGTGATGTTGCCGGTGAAGCCGATGTTTATCTTCCCCAGGTTGGCCGCGTACGCTCCCGTTTGGGCGACCAACGTCCCGCTCGGGTTGGTGTCGGAAGTGATCATGACCGCCGGATCGAGTGTGGTGTGGCTGTGCCCGCCTATGATCACGTCTATGCCTGGCACTTGCTCGGCCATCATCTTGTCCTTGTCGGTGCTGCCCTTGTACACATCGTAGCCGATGTGGTTCAGAGCGATCAGCAGGTCCGGGTCTTCCTCCGACTGGATCTGCGGCACCAGCGCCTCAGCCGTGGGGATGGCCTCAGAGAAGGTCAGACCCTCTATGTTGCTCGGCAGCTCGTAGAGCGGCACCTCCGGGTTGGTCAGGCCGAGGATGGCCACATCTACCCCATCCACGTCCAACGTGATGTAGTCCTCCACGTTGTCGGTGATGAAGCCGTAGGTGCCGTCATCGTCCACGTTGGCCCCCAGGATCGGGAAGTTCACCTGCCCCAACATGGTGGCGAAGGTGTCGTTGCCGAAGTTGAACTCGTGGTTGCCGAGGGTTATGGCATCGTAGTCCAGCAAGTTCATCCCGCCGGCGATGGGGTTGGGGGTGGCGTTCCGGAAGTATTGTGCGAAGGCATTCCCCTGGAAGGTGTCGCCGGCATCCAGCAACAAGGTGTTGGGGTTCTTGGCCCGCTCCGCCGCGATGTGCGAGGCCAGGTAGGCAAAGCCTTGGGCGGTGCCACGGAATGAGCTGGCCGGCCAGTTGCCGTGGGTGTCGTTGGTGTGCAGGATGGTGATCAACTTGTCCAGCTTGGTGATGCGCCCCTCGACTGCCGGGCTAACCGGGGAATTCTCTCCGATATACTCGGCTACCGCGTCGGCCAACACCGCACCAGAGTCGTAGGGGTCAATGGCGTTGTCGGCAAACATATCGTAGCCATCACCACCGCGACGCATGAAGTCGTTGGAAACCAGCTCGTAGACCGTATCCAGGTCAATGGGCTCGTAGCCGCCGCCTGCGTTCTTGACATCCACGCTGACGATGCGCGATCCCGCCTCCAGGCTCGGATCGAAGTAATACCTCAGTCCACCCACCTGCGGGAAGCGACCACACTGATCCTCGTAGCAACTGACGCCGTTCTCCAGAGCGGCCCATATATCGGCCCCTGTCAGACCGAAGGTAGCAATCTGGTTGCCGAAGGGCAACACGGCCAGCACCTGCCCCATGGTCACGTCGCCAGAGGGGATGCTGTCCCGGATGCCGCCGCCGTTCTGAATGCAGATTTCGGTGTCTTCCGCGGCCGTCTCCGACAGCATGGCGTCACAGATCAGGTCGCCCAGGTTGGTCTCCTGGCTGCGCACCAACGCTCGCGTGCCCTCCAGGTTCACCGCTGTCTGACCGACGACCGTGTTCCTCAGATCCTCGATGGGCTCGGCGAATGTGGCGACGTCAGCCGCGATGGCGGGGTCCTCGGCGATGCCTTCGTCAATGAAAATCGGCTCGCCAGTGTAGCTTTCCACCCTGCCATCGGCGGTGAAAGAGACGTCGATGCGCCCCAGGTACTTGCCCCACTCGTGGGCGCTGACGATCAGCACCGTGTCACCGGCAGGCGAGGTGACTTCCGTGGGATAAGGCCCTGCAGCACCATCCATGCTGCCCAGCAGGGTGTGGGAGTGGCCGGAGACAATGACGTCAATGCCGTCCACTGCTGCCGCCAGGGCCTGGTCTGGGTTATAGCCACGGTGGCTTAGGGCGATAATCTTGTTGATTCCCAAGCCCTCCAGCTCAGCCACGGTTGCCTGGGCCGATGCAACGCTGTCGTTGAAGACAACATTGGGGCCGGGACTGGAGATGAAGGATGCCTCCTCGGTAGTCAGGCCAAAGACGCCAATCTGCTCGCCAGCCACGTCCAGGACGGTGTAGGCCTGGATGAGCCCGGCCAGAGCGGGCTCGGCAGAAGCGTCTGTGTTGGCGCTCAACACCGGGAAGTCGGCGAGGCCGATGAAGTCGGCTAACGTAGCAGGGCCGGAGTCGAACTCGTGGTTGCCCACGGCCATGGCCTGGTAACCCAGTGCGTTCATGAAGTATGCCTCTTCTTCGCCCTGCCACACGTTGAAGAAGAGGGTTCCCTGGAAGGAATCGCCGGCGTCCACCAGGATGACATTGCCGCCCTCAGCCTTCACTTGCTGAATGGCGGTGTAGCGCCGCGCCACGCCACCCTGCAGGACATCCCTAAACGGCGTGAAGGATTCCAGGTGGGCGTGAGTATCGTTCGTGTGCAGGATGGTGATTTGGACTTCAGATGGTTGGAGGTTTGTTCCTGCTTGGGCGCCCACGAGCAGGGCCAGGAACATCACAACCGCCAGGACCAAAGCTGACAAAGCTAGACGTTTCTTCCGCATTGTGCTCTCCTCTTTTATGTATTCATTCATGTATTCATCGCTCTTGGCGCTTCCACCAAGATCAACACATGCCTTTCTAGCTCCAGCCGCTATACCTTGCCGCTCGCTACCACCCCCTTTCAGCCCGCGGAAACGATTGAAATCGTGTAAGCGTTCACCTGGGGCAAAGCAACCAGGTTTTTCCCGCCAGAGAAATCACTCTGGCCCCAGAAAAGCATCTGGAGTGAAGTCCACCTGGTCTGACAAGCGCCAGAAAACCTGGTTTCTGACCTACTCCCTGAACGCTTACGAAATCGTTACTAC
>JBHHXF010000402.1:0-3987 GCA_046756905.1 Anaerolineae bacterium
CCTCTTCGTCAGCGAGCGAACCATGAAAACAGGGGCTGGACAAGCCTACTGCCCAGCCCCTGGTACTTGTGAACGACTACTTAGCCATCTCTTCTATGTCGACGCCGGCTGCGTCCAGCGTGGCCCGGAACCCATCGTAGAAGGAGTCGTCCTTTACTGTGAGTTCAGAAATCTCGTAGATCTCTTCCAGAGCCGCCTGACCCTCTTCGGTCTGGGAAATCTCCAGCAGCGCGTTCTGGATGTTGGCCACAACATCCGCCGGCAGGTCCTTGCGCACGGATACCGTGTCGTTGGGGATTTCCGGCGACTCGGCGATGACCACCACCTTGTCTTTGACATCCGGGAAATCGTCCTCGACAGAGCTTCGCGCATCCACGTAGGAGGCGCCGGCATCGCAATCGCCGTTGTAGACGGCGATGATTACGTTGTTGTGTGAGCCGGCCTCCACTGTCTTGGCGAAGTCAGCATCAGGATCGAGCCCTTCCGCCTGGAGCATTACGCGCGGGATCACGTAGCCTGAGGTTGACAACGGGTCGACCCAGCACATGGTCTTGCCTTTGAGATCGGCCAACGTCTCGATCCCCGTGTCCGCACCGACGACGATCTGGCCGGTGTAGAATGGTGCACCAAAACGCACGGTCGCCAGAATGACCTCCACGCCGTACTTCTCGTGGGCCAGGATGTAACCGAAGGTGTTCAGCCAGCCGATGTCGGCGTTGCCAGCGCCCATGGCCTCCACCACGGCGGCGAAGCTGGTAGCCACGTTGGTGTCGATCTCGTAGCCGGTCTTCTCCTCCAACAGCCGCTCAATGGCCTCACCGCCGGTGATGATCTCCTGTGTGTCGCCAGAGGGGACGAAGGACATGATCAACTTGACCGGCTCCTTCTCTACCTCGACGACCTTAGTCACCTCGACCGGGACTTCCTTGACGACCTCTTTTTCGACGACAACCGTTTCCTTGACGACCTTCTCGACGGTCTGCGGGGTTGGCTGAGCGCACGCAGCCATGAGGCCGCCTACAAGCAAGGCCGCCAGAATTACAAATGGGATGACGCGCTTATTCATGTCAGAATCTCCTCCTTTATAGAGAATCGTTGGGAAAGCATCGACCGTGCGGATCGACGTCTTGTCACTTTCAATAGAGCCTGCGGCGCGAGTGTACGGGGGACTGTTCCACCAACCAACCACACCTCGGAGTACGGCGGAGCCAGGTAGGTGGCATCAGTACCGGCTCGTTGAACTTCCACTAAGTTGGCCTGATGTCGGCACTCTTGCTCTTCCGACGAGGCGCTGGCACCACCTCCTCTCGTTTGGAGACTCTGGTGACTGTTGATTGGTCCGTTTGCTGATACATTTTTGCAGTTCACCAACGACGTTGTCTGTCGCCCGTTATGATACAACATTTTTCGGCTGTGTGCAAGGGATGCTGTGTACTGCGTATTGCGTAGAGGTTGTCTTGACAGAGTACGCAATACGCAATACGCAGTACGCAATGCCCCCTGATGTCAGCAGTCCGGCTCCATAGAGATTCGAAAAGCTGCGTTGACGCGGGAGAAGCCCAAAGCTATAATCGGGTCGGACACAAAGAAAGCTGCTTGGAGGTAAATCATGGCGAGTGAACATCGTTTTGAAACCAGAGCGATCCATGCCGGCCAGCCCCCAGAGCCGGCCACCGGCGCGGCCGTCGTGCCCATCTACCAGACATCGACGTTTGTCCAGGACGACCTGGGCGCCCACAAGGGCTACGAGTACGGTCGGACGGGCAACCCGACCCGCACGGCGCTGGAGCAGTGCCTGGCCAGCCTGGAAAATGGCCAACACGGCATCACCTTCGCCTCGGGGATGGCGGCCACCAGCACGCTGATGTACTTGCTCAATCAGGGCGATCATGTGTTGGTGGGCAACGACGTCTACGGCGGCACATATCGCCTTTTTCAGCAGGTGTTGACCGAATACGGCCTCGTTTTCACCTACGTAGACACAACTGATCTGGACGCTGTCAAGCATGCCTTCCGTCCGGCGACTCGCATGATCTGGATCGAGACGCCCACGAACCCGTGGCTGAGGATCGTGGACATCGCCGGCATCGCCAATCTCGCACGCAGCGTTTCTCGCAATTCACAATCCGAAATCCGAAATCCGAAGTCCGAGATCTACCTCGTGGTCGATAATACCTTCGCCTCCCCCTACCTCCAGCGGCCGCTGGACCTGGGGGCTGACATAGTTCTCCACAGCACCACCAAGTATCTGGGCGGCCACTCCGATGTGGTGGGCGGGGCCATCGTGACGTCGGACGACGAGGCGGCGGAGCGATTGTACTTCCTGCAAAACGCTGCCGGCGCTGTCCCCGGTCCATTCGACGCCTGGCTGGTGCTGCGCGGTGTGAAGACGCTGGGGGTGAGGATGCGAGCCCATTGCGCAAACGCCCATGCTGTGGCAGATTTCCTGGCCGGCCACCCCAAGGTGGAGCAGGTACTGTACCCTGGCCTGCCCAGTCACCCGGGGCACGAGATCGCCCGCCGGCAGATGGACGACTTCGGCGGGATGGTCTCTTTCAAGGTGAAAGGCGGCGCGGAGGCAGCCCGACGCGTGGCCCGATCAACGCGGCTGTTCTTCCTGGCCGAGAGTCTGGGCGGCGTAGAGTCGCTGATCGAGGTGCCGGCAGTGATGACCCATGCGTCGGTGGCCGGCTCGCCGTTGGAAGTGCCGGCCAATCTTGTTCGGCTATCCGTCGGCATCGAGAACTTGGAGGATTTGGTTGCTGATCTGGATCAGGCATTGCAAGCGGCTTGAGATGGCTGGATGGCTAGATGGCTAGATGGCTGGTTGGCTTACGAGTCCCAGCCAACCAGCCATTTAGCAATCTAGCTATCCCCAGTCCAGCCATCTCAAGCCGTGTCGGCTGTGACTTCTTCCGGTACTGAGTTTTCGACGGTTTCGCCGCCGGCGCCATCCGATGGCACCGTTGCCGGCGCTGCGACCACGGGCGGGGCCGGCTGCTCGGCTGCTTTCGTCTGGCTCTTGATCAACTGCTTCAGGCCCTGGACACCGCTGGTCTCGATGAGCTTGCTGGCCAGCAGCATCTTTCGCTCGTCGTCCGTCATGGGCCGGCTTTCCATCTCGTTTAGCCAGTTCTGGACCTCGTCCGGGTCCATTTCCGTAAGCCCGAAGCTCATCAACTGAACCTGCTGCTTAAGCGTCGCCACGTCCAGGGCCATTGTCGACGTCAAGAGCTTGGTTCTCTCACGAGCCAGCGACTGATCTATGGACCGACGCACAAAATGCTGAATTCGCCCGTAGACCTGGTCAACCGGCACCACCAACCCTTGCCCGCCCGGCTCACCAGGCAGAGGCCGAAACACATTGATCTGGCTCCGAACCAGGGCCTGCCAGCCGAAACCGACGGCGAAGGCCGTCAGCAAGTTGTCGGCCGCGTCGGGCATGATCTGAAGCACAGCTAGCAGCGCCAAACAGGCAAAAAAGGCGTTGGTTAACATCAGAAGCCAGGCTCCCCACGTGAACAAGGCCCGGATGGGAGATGTCTCAAACGCCGAGATGATTTCGCTGGCTGCCCAGATCATGCTCAGAACGGCTGTCACCACGTAGAGCACCCACGGAAATGGCGTCATGAGGTTCCTCCCAGCAAGTCATGCATCACGCGGTACCGACCCCGATCGCTGAGGTACACTAGCGAGCTACCCAACCCACTGCGGGTGATGGGACGCATCTCCACCAGGCCGGCTTCGCCCAGCAATCTGAGTGTAGACGCGACTTCGTCTGAAAAAGTGTAGCAATGGGCTGCCAGTTCCACGGGTATGGCCGGCCCCTTATTCCACAAGGCCAACAGGACCTGGCGTGCCGCTTCGTCGAGATGTTCCGACATTTTTCACCTCCTCTGGCCCATGGCGAATCTCTCCTGCCAAGTATTATCAGTACCTGGGAAAATTCGCTCCAGGCGGGTCCGAGACCCGCCGATTTGACCGGTC
>JBHHXF010000403.1:0-3967 GCA_046756905.1 Anaerolineae bacterium
GCGACGTCCGCCGGCGGTGCAACCGAGTCGTGGCGGGCGTGTAATAGGAGCACCGGCGCTTGCACTTCCGGCAGATCATCCCACAGGTGATCCAGGAACTCTGCCAGGCTGGCAACGGCTGTTAGAGGAACGCGCCAGTAGGACGGATGTTGTGCTCGCGCTGCCGGGTCGCTGATGCTAGAACCGCCGCGCTTTCGCTGGAAGGGATAGACGCCGGCCACTATCCGCGTAAGACGCGGGCTGAGTCCTCGGATGTGAATCGGCGTGCCCAGGGCCACCACGCCGCCCAGACTCGGGTCGTGAGCTGCGGCGTGCAGGGCCAGGGACGCACCGGCTGAGATGCCCATGACCCACACTTCGTCTACCAACGTCTTCAACTGCGCTATGCCGGCCTGCGTCGCCGCGAACCAGTCGCGCCACGTGGTGCGGGCCAGATCCTCTGGCGTGGTGCGGTGGCCGGGCAGAACCGGCCCCAGGGCGGTGATGCCGGCCTCCGCCAGGCGCTCGCCCAGCTCGCGGATCTCGAAAGGGGTGCTGGTGAACCCGTGGAGCAGCAACGCTCCAGTTGGGCCCCGTTCAAAGAAGAAAGGCTCGGCTTCGGGGATGGTGACGGGTCTCATGAATCTTGCTCCACTGCTCGCAGAATCGCCCGGCTGATGGCTTCGGCCGCCGCTGTGCCGACAATGCTGACGTCGGCCTGCTTGTCTCCAGTGGAGAGGGCGAAGATTGTGTCGCCGTCCAGCAGGGTGTGGGCTGGCTTGATGGCACGCGCCAGTCCTGTCTGTGCCATGTTGGCCACAGCGGTGCACTGGGCCTGGGTCAGTTGGGCGTCTGTGGCCACCACCGCCAGGGTGGTGTTGCCGAACTGTGGCAAGGCGCCCATCTCGATAAATCGCGCGCTCGTGTCGAGCCAGCTTCCGTCCGGCGATCGGGCGCCGGCCACGATCTCGCCAGTAGCGGGATCGATCACGTCGCCCAGGCAGTTGACCACCGCGAGTGCGCCCACGACAACGCCGTTGCCCAGCCGGACGACGGCGCTGCCCAGCCCGCCCTTCATGGCCGAAAACGGCCCCATCAGCTTGCCGACGGTGGCGCCGGTGCCGGCGCCCACGTTGCCTTCGGCTACCGGGTCGTCGGTGGCGGCTTCGCAGGCCGCGTAGCCGGCCTCAGCGTCCGGGCGAACATCGTGCCGGCCCACCAGCAGATCGAACAGGATGGCCGCCGGCACGATGGGCACTTTCGTCACGCCGACGTCGAAGCCGATGTCGTGTTCCTCCAGCCAGCGCATCACGCCGTCGGCAGCCGCCAGCCCGAAGGCGCTGCCCCCGCTCAGGACGACAGCGTGTACTTGCTGGACCATCATTTCGGGCCGCAGCAAATCCGTCTCCCGCGTGCCCGGCCCGCCGCCGCGCACGGCGACGCCGGCGGTTGCCCCGTCCGGGCACAGCACCACGGTGCATCCCGTTGCCGCCTCAAGATTTGTCCAGTGCCCCACGTGAATGCCTGGTATGGCAGTAAGCGTGTGATTCATCAGTTGCTCCAGAAGTCAATTTGACAACCCCGGTGGATTGTGGTATCATCTAGTTGATCGGGTGGGCCTGACCGAATCCCCGGCATACCACCGGGGTGATGGCAGGCCTTTGAGGCCGCAAGGCTGCACCCGACCTTTTGTTTTTCTGAGATCAACAAACCCTTAGCAGTTCTTCCACCGTCGTTGTCTTATCTGCTCTCGCCTGTCGCCGCATCACTCGGATGGCTGCCCGGTGAGCAGGAGATTTCTTCCCAACGCGGGCAATGAGGATGTCATCTCCGGCAAACTCGAATCCCTGAGCATGGATCCTGTCGAGCAGCAAGGACTTAATCATCGCTTCATAGCCTGTGTACTCTTGATCTATGGTCAGGGTGGCTATCTCGTCCAGATGATCCTCAATTGCGAGCAGAATCGCCCCCACAAACATACGGATCATGATCAACTTGGGCTTGACACCTTGCTCGCGGAGTGTCTCCTGGACCTCGTGCTTTACCTTTGCTGTGACCTTTACAGTAACCGCAAACCCGTCCGAGGCCGCAACAATTGTATCACCGGACATCTCCATCCGGCCACTTTGATCTAGCTCGACGCTCGTTACCATTACTTGTGTCCAAAACGCCGGCGCAGAAACTCCAGCGCCACCAAGTCGATCAACTCACCGTGCCAACGCTCCTCCAGGTTTTCGATGCCATACAGGGCGCGCAGCCCCTCTTTCGTCGCCTCGTCGTAGATGCCGGTGATCTCGCCCTGGTAGTGGCCTGTTTCCTGGAGGATGGTCTGGAGTTCCCTGGTGGTCTCTTCGTCCACCTCGATGAGTTCCTCCGGCGTCGATTTGAACAGATAGAGCTTGTGAAGCTCCAGAATGCGGGCTAACTCGGCGATGGGTGTCGGGTGGTCGTCCACGCGCAGATCGATGAAGCGGTCGTTGCGGCCATCGTAGCCGCCGGCGGTGCGCACCACCAGCAGCGCCGCCGACTGCCGGCCCCGACTGTCGCCGCCGGCGGCCTGGCCGGCCGCCAGCGCCGCCACCAGCCGATCCGCCAGCGAGCGGGCAGTGCTCTCAAACGTGTCGACCATGGCCTGGACGGTCTCTTCGCTGACCAGGATGTTACCCTGGCAGGCGTAGCCGTCGCCGACGATGTGGCCGGCCCAGTCGAAGCATTTTTCGCCGGTGAACGCAGCGGCCCGTCCCTGGGCATCCACCAGCCCCACCTGGCGCTGGGCGGCGTTGGCGTCCAGGCTGACCACGTGATCCAGCGTCTCCTGGGCGGTCCAGCCGGCACCCATCAGGCGCAACCCCTCAGTCCCGTAGGCCGTGTTGGCCCACGACTGAGTGGCGACGGCACCGACGCCGGCCTTGGCCCACGGTACCACCGCACCCACGGCCAGGAACTTGGATTGCACCGCCACCCCCAGGTCTCCGTTGGCCGGGTCGAGGGCGACGATGGAGAAGGTGGAGATGAGGTGGTGGTGGGGATGATGTTGGTTCATTCGTGGGTCTCCTTCGTGATGCGTGTTGTATATTGCGTATTGCGTACTGCGTATTGTGTATTGTGTGAGGGCGGTCACGGGATATGTGGCGTGCGCGCTGCCCCGGTGTTATGCACTCAAGGTCGCCCTGATTATCTCCGCAACATCCGTGATCGCTCGCGCCTCTCGAAACCTTTCTCCATGCGGCCCGATGGCGAGGAGCGGGACAGGGTTGCGGGTGTGTTCCTTGGTTGACAGGTCTTCGATATTGCCGTGGTCGCTGGTGATGAGCAGGGTGACGTCGGGGGCGATGTTGGCCAGCACGCCGGCCAGGAACTTATCGACGGTTTTGAGCACGTCAGCAGCGTTGACTTGCCCGTAGCGGTGGCCGGCCACGTCGGTTAGAAACGACTCGAAGACCACGAACTCGTGGTCGGTGGACAGGCGGGCCAGGTTGCGGCCCGCTTCCCCGGAGTCGCGCAGCGGCACGTCGATCTGATAGCGCTCACGCAGTGCGTGGTGGGTGATGTCCCAGTACACTGCCTGGCCGCGCAGCAGGTCGGCCACGTCGCGCAGGGGCAGGCCGGCAGACAGGGTGCACAGCGTTGTCACCGAGTGCCGGCGCCGGTTCCGCCTCACCCGCTCGAAGTAGGCCGGGCTATAGGCGTTGGCGAAGGTCGGCGAGTGGCCGTGCTCGGCGGCCCATTTCAGGATGTTGTCCCGCTCGATGATCCCGATGAGGGGATCAGTGGGCCAGGCCGACAGGTGCTTGCCGATGAGAGCCGCACCGTTAACGCCGGTGAAGACGGCGGTCTGGCCGGTGGCGCTTTGGGGCAGGCCGGCCACGCCCAGCGTCGCGTCGATGGGCTTCAGCAGCAACCCTGGCTCGTCGATCTCGCGGCCGGCCACCAGTGGCCCGCCGATGAGGGACCGCAGGGCCGGCATGGGGGCCGTGGTGAATGGGTT
>JBHHXF010000404.1:0-3952 GCA_046756905.1 Anaerolineae bacterium
CCGAAATGCCGTCCGCAGACCAACTAGGTCGTGAAACGTAAAACATGAAACGTGAGAACAAGTTCACATAGGAATCCTCACGTTTTACGTTTTACGTTTCACGCCGTCCCGTGTCTCTCGATCCGTCGCATCGGGTGACATTCAGTCCCAGCCGCCCTACCCCACCCTCCGGTTGGGACACGTTGCGAACCATTTTTTGACCCGATTTTGACTCTGTTGCGATAAACTTGAGACGGGACTATACTTTACCTGCAATCGCTGCTCGAAATAGCCAGATAGAAGAGATGACTAGAGTAGCGGGGGTGGCAACGGCGAATAGGAGGTAATGGAATGACACGCAGTCAGATAACCATTGATGGCAACGAGGCCGCCGCCTACGTTGCCCACAAAACCAACGAGGTGATCGCGATCTACCCGATCACGCCCTCCTCGCCCATGGGCGAGTTAGCTGATGCCTGGTCGGTTCAAGGCAAGACCAACATCTGGGGGACGGTGCCCCTGGTGATCGAGATGCAGGCCGAGGGTGGGGCGGCCGGCGCTGTCCATGGAGCGCTACAAACCGGCTCCCTGACCACCACCTTCACCGCCAGCCAGGGCTTGCTGCTGATGATTCCCAACATGTACAAGATTGCCGGCGAGTTGACCAGCACTGTCTTTCACATTGCGTCTCGCTCCGTGGCAGCTCAGGCGCTCTCCATCTTCGGTGACCATTCGGACGTGATGGCCACTCGATCCACCGGTTGGGGCATGATGTTCTCCAACTCGGTGCAAGAGGTGATGGATTTCGCCCTCATCGCCCAGGCGAGCACGCTGGAAGCCCGAGTACCCTTCCTGCACGTCTTCGACGGCTTCCGCACCTCCCACGAGGTGATGAAGATCGAAAAGCTGGCGGACGAAGACATACGGGCCATGATTGACGATGATCTGGTCCGGGCTCACCGCCGGCGCGGTCTGTCGCCCGATCGGCCGGTCATGCGCGGCACAGCGCAAAACCCAGACGTTTTCTTCCAGGCGCGAGAGACGGTGAACCCCTACTATCTGGCCACACCGGACATCGTGCAGAAGGCCATGGACAAGTTTGCCGGCCTGGTCGGCCGCCAGTACCGCTTGTTCGACTACGTTGGCGCGCCCGACGCCGAACGGGTGATCATGCTGATGGGCTCCGGTTGTGAGACGGCCGAAGGAACTGTCAACTACCTGGTGAACCAGGGCGAAAAGGTAGGCATCGTAAAAGTGCGTCTCTATCGCCCCTTTTCAGTTCAGCATCTGATGGCGGCGCTACCGCCCACGGTCAGGGTTATCGCGGCTCTGGATCGGACCAAGGAGCCTGGTGCGGCCGGCGAACCCCTGTACCAGGATGTGGTCACGGCCGTCAGCGAAGCAGGCCAAGATGCCATCTTGGCCCACAAGCCCCGCGTCATCGGCGGTCGCTATGGGTTGTCGTCGAAGGAGTTCACGCCGGCCATGGTCAAGGGTATTTTCGACGAAATGGCCAAGGACACCCCGAAGAACCATTTCACCATCGGCATCATGGACGATGTCACCCATACCAGTGTTGAGTACGATCCCAGCTTCGTGATCGAGTCCGGTGATATGGTGCGGGCCATGTTCTTCGGCTTGGGCGCTGACGGCACAGTAAGTGCCAACAAGAACTCCATCAAGATCATCGGCGAGGAGACACCCGACTACGCTCAGGGTTACTTCGTCTACGACTCCAAGAAGGCCGGCGCTCAGACTATCTCCCATCTGCGCTTCGGGCCTCGGCCAATCCACAGCACGAACCTGATCCAGAAAGCGAACTTTGTGGCTGTGCATCAGTATGGGTTCTTGGAGCGGTACGACGTCCTGGAGAGAGCTGAAGAGGGCGCCGTCTTCCTACTCAACAGCCCCTACGGCCCCGACGAAGTATGGGATCGCCTGCCCCGTCCGGCCCAGGAGCAGATAGTCAATAAGAAGCTGAAGTTCTATGTGATCGATGCTTACAGCGTGGCCAAAGCCACGGGCATGGGCGCGCGCATCAACACAATCATGCAGACCTGCTTCTTCGCCATCAGCGGCGTGCTGTCCCGGGAGGAGGCAATCACCAGAATCAAAGAAGCCATCACCAAGAGCTACGGCAAAGCTGGTCCGGCAGTGTTGCAGATGAACTTCGCTGCGGTGGATGCGGCCCTGGAACATCTCCACGAGGTGCAAGTGCCTGCGCAGGCTACCAGCACGACCGATATGCCGCCGGTTGTGCCGACCGAAGCACCGGAGTTTGTGCAAAGGGTAACGGCTGAGATGATCGCCGGCCGAGGCGACCTGCTGCCGGTTAGCGCGTTGCCGGCTGACGGGACCTACCCCACCGGCACCACCCAATGGGAGAAACGCAATCTGGCTCAGGAAGTGCCGGTCTTCGAGCCGGACATCTGCATTCAGTGTGGCAAGTGCGTACTGGTGTGCCCGCACGCCGTCATCCGGGCTAAGGTGGTTGACGAAGCTTTGCTAGCAGATGCTCCTCCCACCTTCAAGTCCGCCGACGCTCGCTGGCGGGAATTGAAAGGGATGAAGTATCTCCTACAGGTGTCTGTAGAAGACTGCACCGGATGTGAGCTGTGCGTGCAGATATGTCCGGCCAAGGACAAGAGCCAGGTCGGTCGCAAGGCCCTCAACATGGCTCCCCAGCGGCCGCTGCGCGAGCAAGAGCGGGAGAACTGGAAGTTCTTCCTGTCATTGCCGGAAGTACCCCACCACGACGGCTTGAGGTTCAGCAACGTGAAGAACGTGCAGCTCTTACGGCCGCTGTTTGAGTTCTCCAGCGCCTGTGCCGGCTGCGGCGAGACACCGTACCTGATCCTTCTCAGCCGGCTCTTCGGCGATAGGGCGATCATCGCCAACGCCACCGGCTGCAGTAGTATCTACGGGGGCAACCTGCCCACAACTCCCTGGGCTTACAACGCCGACGGGCGTGGGCCGGCCTGGAGCAACTCGCTCTTTGAAGATAATGCAGAGTTCGGGCTGGGTATGCGTCTCACTCTGGACACCCAAACCAAGTACGCACGACGACTGGTGGATCAGCTTCGGCAGGTTATCGGAGACGATTTAGCCGACGGCTTGCTGAACGCCGATCAGTCAGATGAGGCTGGAATCGCCGCCCAGCGGGAGCGGGTGGCTGAGCTCAAGGCCAGACTGGCCGGCAAGGACGATCCGGCCACACACGATCTGCTAAGTCTGACCGACGTGCTGGTTGAGAAAAGTGTCTGGATCGTGGGCGGCGATGGCTGGGCCTACGACATCGGCTACGGGGGCCTGGACCACGTGCTGGCCAGCGGTCGCAACGTCAACGTGTTGGTGCTAGACACAGAGGTCTACTCCAACACAGGCGGTCAGGCATCCAAGGCTACACCTCTTGCTGCAACAGCTAAGTTCGCAGCCGGCGGTAAGCCCACACCCAAGAAGGACCTGGGCATGATGGCGGCGACCTATGGCAATGTCTACGTGGCCCAGGTAGCCATGGGAGCCAGCGATACCCAGACTGTCAGGGCTTTCCTCGAAGCCGAAGCATACGATGGTCCGTCAATCATCATCGCATACAGCTCGTGCATCGCTCACGGCATAGACATGGTCAGGAGCATGGAGCAGATGAAACTGGCGGTTGACTCAGGCTACTGGCCCCTCTACCGTTACGACCCGAGGCTCAAGACCGAGGGCAAGAATCCACTGCAACTTGACTTCAGAGGTCCGAAGATTCCGCTCAAGGACTATGCCTACAAGGAAGCCCGCTATCGCGTTCTGACGCAGAGCAATCCCGAAGCCGCCGCCAGGTTGCTGGCCGAAGCTCAGGCAGAGGTGCTGGAACGCTGGCGACGCTATCAGCAGATGGCAGCGATGGATTTTGGTGGAGAAGAAGGCAAAACTGAAGAGAAGCAGCCGAAGGCGGTTGCACACAAGCCGTAAGAACGGGATACGGGAT